>NZ_CFKYFN010000001.1:0-3150 GCF_985060555.1 Odoribacter sp.
AATGGGACGTTTTCCACACGAAATTAAATATTATTTTGACTTTATTCCCTATCTTTACAGCGAAAATTAAAAGAAATTGGATGATTGAGGTCAAAAATATCAAAAAAAGTTACGGAACACTACAGGTTTTAAAAGGCATCGATCTGATCATTCCCGAAAAACAAATTGTGACGATCGTCGGGGCTAGTGGAGCCGGGAAAAGTACTTTGCTGCACATTATAGGCACCTTAGACTACCCGGATGAAGGAGAGGTATGGTATGAACAGGACAACGTCGCTCACTATTCGGCCAATAAATTAGCAAATTTCCGAAATAACAATATCGGTTTTGTTTTCCAGTTTCACCATTTGCTACCGGAATTCACTGCTTTGGAGAACGTATGTATGCCAGCCTGGATCAAGGGAGTCCCCCGGAAAGAGGCCGAAAAAAAAGCACTCGGACTGCTGGAATTAATGGGATTGCAAGACCGGATCTCTCATAAACCGTCAGAACTTTCGGGAGGAGAACAACAACGGGTATCCGTCGCCAGAGCCCTGATCAATTCCCCAAAAGTGGTCCTGGCCGACGAACCTTCGGGTAATCTGGATACACATACTAAAAACGAACTGCACCAATTATTTTTCTCCTTACGCGACGAGTTAGGACAAACTTTTGTTATCGTCACTCACGATACGGAACTGGCGGAGATGGCAGATTCGAAGATTTGCTTGAGCGATGGACAGATAAAAGGCTAAAGGCTATAAGCTAAAAGCTAGAGGCTATAAGCTAAAAGCTAGAGGCTATAAGCTAAAAGCTAGAGGCTATAAGCTAAAAGCTAAAAGCTAAAGGGAAAAAGTATAAGGGAAAAGGGAAAAAAGGGGGGGAAATAAAAGAATCGAGGGGAAAAGGGAAACAGAGGAGAAAGAGTTTACGTAAAACAGACAAGTGTTTATTCAAACACTTTTTAGTCTTAACTTTTTACTTTTTACCATTTTAGTGTATCTTTGCGCGATTAATAATTAATAGATAAAGAATGAAATACACAGACGAACTTGACAAAGTCAGCTACAGCTTAGGACTTAGCATTGCCAGCAATTTGATTTCTTCCGGAGTAACCACGATCAATGCAGAAGCATTTATCGACGGTCTGAATGTCGTATTCAGTGGTAAGATGCCGGAAATCATGCCGGATGAAGCCAATAATATCTTACAGGATTATTTCGACAAACTCCAGCAAGCAAAAGGAAAAGAGGCAAAAGCTGAAGGCGAAAAGTTCCTGGCAGAAAACAAGAAAAAAGAAGGCGTAGTTGCACTTCCGAGCGGATTACAATATAAAATCCTGACTGCTGGCAATGGCCCAAAACCCAAAGCTTCGGATACGGTAAAGTGTCATTATGAAGGTCGTCTGATCAATGGTACTGTTTTCGATTCATCTATCCGCAGAAACGAACCGGCAGAATTCCCGGTAAGCGGAGTGATCGCCGGTTGGGTAGAAGCCCTGCAATTGATGCCTGTAGGATCGAAATGGCAACTTTATATTCCTTCCGAACTGGCTTATGGCACACACGGCGCAGGTCAGTCGATCGGACCGAACCAAACCCTGATTTTCGATGTCGAACTGTTGGCTATTATCTAAAACATTAAAATTTAATTCAATAAAATTCAAAACATGAAAGCTAAAAATTTACTACTTACTCTGGCAGTAGGTGCAATGGCTATCAGCTGTAACAACAGCGGTTCCATGACACAAACTTCTGCTTCTTTGAAAACAACGGCCGACTCAGCCAGTTTTTATATCGGTTACATGTACGGCTCAGGCCTGCAACAAATGGGTTTCTCCGAGGTTAACCGCGAAGCTTTGATCGCCGGTTTGAATTCAGCTATAGCCAAAAAAGAAGTGGGAAAAGACCCACGCGAAATCCAAATGTTCCTGAACGGATTCATGCAGGAAGTGGCTATGAAAAAAGCAACGGAAAATGCAGAAAAAGGAAAGAAATTCCTGGAAGAAAATGCAAAGAAATCTGGCGTAGATACTTTAGCTAACGGTATCCAATACAAGATCATCAAAAAAGGAGAAGGTGCAAAACCGGCAGCTACCGATATGGTCAAAGTACATTACAGAGGCACCTTGATCGACGGAACTGAATTCGATTCTTCTATCAAAAGAGGCGAACCGGTAGAATTTCCTTTGAATCGGGTAATCCCGGGATGGACGACTGCTTTACAACAAATGCCTGTCGGATCGAAATGGGAAATCTTTATCCCGTCGGATCAGGCTTACGGCCCAAGAGGAAACGGCTCCATCGGACCGAACGAAACCCTGATTTTCGAAGTCGAACTGTTAGACATCGTTACACCGGACGCTAAAGAAGCTGATCAAAAATAATCTCCCTATAGGGAACTTCAATGTGAACCCGAGGTAATACCCCCGGGTTTCACTTTTTAATTAGCTAAATCAAAAAAACTCCACATACATGAATTACGAAATAGTCGGGAAACTGATTTTCAAAGAAGAAACCCAACACATCAGTGACCGGTTCCAAAAAAGGGAATTTGTCATCGAAGTAGAGAACGAAAAAAACTCACAATGGAATGACTTCGTAAAAGTACAATTGATACAAGATCGGTGTGACCTGCTCGAAAATATCGATTTAAACGAAAATATTAAAGTATATTTCAATATCCGGGGCAGAAAATGGGAAAATAAAGGACAAGTATCTTATTTTACCAATCTCGAAGGCTGGCGGATTGAAAAAGTAGCCCCCCAGAATCCGGCAAATATTCCCGTACCGGAATATCGTGTAGAAGATATCCCCCCGATGCCTGAAGCCGACGATTTGCCTTTTTAAGAGTTAGAGAGTTACTGAGTTAGAGAGTTGCTAAGAGGAAGGCTATAATCGTTATTGAATTTTTTCTGTTTTATAATCTGTTAAAAAAACAAAAACGAGAAAGAGAAATCAAAATTTTTAAATAAACGGAAAGTAATCTATTGAAACTAAAAATGATAAAATTGATTTTTACATTAGAATACATTGAAAATCAATAACTTACAAACAAACTCAGCAACTCTACAACTCAGCAACTCAGCAACTCTACAACTCAGCAACTCTACAACTCAGCAACTCTACAACTCAGCAACTCTACAACTCAGCAACTCTACAACTCAGCAAC
>NZ_CFKYFN010000002.1:0-102143 GCF_985060555.1 Odoribacter sp.
ACCAAACTCTCCAAATGAAGAAGCATTATTATAAAAGAAATCATATTTATCTTTGCCTTGATTTACATAAAGGATATATCCGCAAACCCAAGGACCACAAGCACCACCTCTTCTATAAAAATGCTTTCTGTCATCATACTTATCAATCCATTTTAAACTTTTATCGGTACGACTAAAGATTCTTCTAAATAATCGTCCAAAAAGTTTACTTTCATTATTAAGTTCTTCATCGCTTGTCTCTAAGAGTTCTTGCTCATAAGCACTATATACCGTACAAGGTTGATCTTTTCCTTATCGTTCAATTCTTTAGCAAAAGAGAGAGCCTCCACGAAAGAGAGGTTTCTTCATAAAAAAGGAGCCATACTCTTTAGAATACGACTCCTTCGATATCATGCATTTGGCTACTCTTTGTTCCTTATGGTTTCATTGTGCATTAATATGTATATACAATATAATTGACCGAATGTACGCTTAGACAAACGCAAATCATCTGCGTTCTCAGTATCTAATGTATGTAAGCCTTGGTTATCTTCTATTATATGCTCCATGAAGCGTCGTTTTGCAATTTCCCACTTAAGGAATAGACCATCGTCCAGAGAGGGGGGCAACCCCAACTTCTTTTCAATGTCAAAAAAGTCAATATCAACATAGATACTATCGTTTTCTCTTATACGTTCTTGAAAACTGTGATTGTCCATAGCTATTGCTCTCTTCCTATTGTCTATTGACATATGAGGATAATGCAGAGTTATGCTATCGCCTTTTTGTAAGGAGTATAAATCGAAGTCATACCTGTCATCTAACCAATAGAACTCCACTTCATTCTTACGTAAGTTGTATCCGACGATTACAGATGTTGCAATGTATTCCTTCTCGTATTTCTTTTGTATCTCCGTCGATAAACCAACATTTACAATGTCTATCACCTTGCAAACGACTGAGGAGTCGTTCTCAAGCAACACCTGAGATTTTGCTCTCGGAGTTACAAAACACAAAAACAGCAAGAAGAGCACTATGCTTGCTCTATTCTCCTTCGACTGGTGTTTCATCCTCTAAAACTTGTAATCCTGCCTTCTGAAACCACTTCTGAATTTGGTCTAAGAATCATATAAGCTTTCATCGTCATATCTCTTGTCACAAATCCCCATTTTATTCGCCCAGTAACAGTTATGTCACATCTGTTACTGTAAAAATAAAATGTAGAGGTCGAGTTAGGAGTCCAAGTACATGATGGATTAGAGTGAACTTTTGTACTAACTACATCCAACTCTTTTCTATTATACCAGACAATCATCTCCGTTGTTGATGTCGCGACGTGGGAACTGTGTTGCCCTCGAAGTACATATGTGAGCTTTACCCCACTCGCCCGTGTTGAAGAACTGGACTGTTGTGAAACTTAAGATAGATCTGTCAAATTAATTGTTTCCCCTCCTGTCTTCACAAATTCAAAGAATTCCTTGGTCTTTTCGTAATCTTCCGACAGAAGAAATTTATCAACCTCTTCTTGAGAAACTCCCTCAATCTGCGTCCAACCATATTGAGCACAAAGTTGTTTCATCTTTTGCAAGTGCTCTATCTTGCTTGATGGCATGTCCATTTCATTGCTACAAGAACTGATGGCAAATAGTGCGAACATACATACTGTCATGCATGCGAGATAAATGTAATTTCGTTTCATAATAACAAGTTTTTTAACGTCAATGCTTTTAGACTGAGAAGCTGAGTGATTATATGCTTACCTCCTTTCCTTAAAATCACAGATTGCTTCGATAATAAGTGTACGCTATGTTTCTTTTCTCTGTAGTAGACTGACGTGTTATTCTTTTCATCTGCAAAGTTAGTTAGTAACAGACAAAGCCTGCAATACCTAAATGTTGGTATTTTTTACATCCAATATAATAACACTTCAGTGGCTTAACTTTCCCGATTACTGCCTCCAGCGATATCCAACAGTTCGGAAGTAATCCCTTGTTGTCTCAATTTATTATACTCCAGCTGCAACTTACCTAATAATTTCACGGCATTATCATTAGCCATCTGCATCGCCAGAATACGGGCAGCCTGTTCGGAAGTTTTATTTTCCATCAACAGATCGTACATCAAAGCATGCATCATCAGGGGATACAACATGGTTAATATTTGTTCACATCCGGGTTCATAAATATACCAGGTACCGAGCCGATCTGTGGTTTCTATTTTTTCTTCCGGTTCTACAATAACCGGCAAAAAAGAACGTAACCGCACGATTTGTACGCCCATACTTTTATAATGTGCATAAACAACTCCTACCTGGTCGTATTTTCCTTTCAAAAAATCTTCCATCAGTTCATCGGCCAATTCCCGGGTAGCCGCCATATAGTCTTTCTTTTCAAAAGCTTCGGGATGTCGGGCCAGGCGAATGCCCTTTATCCGTTTCACCTCAGCCAGTATTTTTTTTCCGACCGGAAAAACGGTAATTTCCCGGATACCCCGTTTCTGATAAGCCTGTACTTCCTCCACCAATTTTTTATATAAATTGATATTGAAAGCTCCGCACAATCCATCGTCGGAAGCAAAAATAACAATAGCCACCTTCTTTACCTGGCGCTTCACTGTCAATGGCGACTGAAACTCACAACCGGATTTTTCAATATGGGCATATATTTCCCATAACTTCCGGCGATAAGGCTCGGCCTGAAGTAACTTGTTCTCGGCCTTTCTCAACCGGGCAGAAGAAATCATCTTCATTGCTCCGGTAATTTTCTGAGAGGAATGGACAGAATTGATCCTTCCTTTCAGTTCACGCATCGTTGCCATTCTTCTCTTTTTTACTTATCTACAAATTCTTCGGTTTGTTCGGTTTGTTTCACGGGTGCAGCAAATTTATCGGCTACTTCCTTAGCCACTTCCTCCAACAAAGCAGCGACGACTTCGTCCAGACGTCCCACCTTCAATTCATCCAACACTTCTTTCCGGTAACGTACCCGAAGAATATCGAGAAAATATTTCTCAAAATCGCCGACATGTTTTAAAGGTACCCGTTGTAACAAACCCTGGGTTCCGCAATAAATAATAGCAATCTCTTCTTCTACAGGCATCGGGGCATATTGAGGTTGCACCAATAGACGGGCATTTTTTTGTCCTTTATCGATCACCATCTGAGTGACCGGATCCAAATCTCCTCCGAATTTGGAGAACGACTCGAGTTCCCGGTATTGAGCCTGATCGATTTTTAAGGTTCCGGCAATCTTTTTCATCGCTTTCACCTGAGCATTTCCTCCTACCCGCGATACTGAAACGCCTACATTGATTGCCGGCCGGACTCCTTCGTTAAACAGAGAAGTTTCGAGGAATATCTGGCCATCCGTGATAGAGATGACATTCGTCGGAATATATGCCGACACATCGCCGGCCTGAGTCTCGATAATCGGTAAAGCGGTCAGTGATCCTCCGCCTTTGATCACCGGTTTCAACGGTTCGGGCAAGTCGTTCATCGCCGAAGCCACCTCATCGTTGGATATAATCTTGGCTGCCCGCTCAAGCAAACGGGAGTGCAAATAAAAGATATCCCCCGGATAAGCCTCTCTACCCGAAGGTCTGCGCAAAATCAAAGAAATTTCCCGATAAGCAACAGCCTGCTTCGACAAATCATCGTATACGACCAGCGCATGCCTCCCGCTATCCCGGAAATATTCTCCGATCGTCGCTCCGGCAAAAGGTGCATAATAACGCATGGCAGCCGAATCGGACGCATTGGCAGCCAATACTACCGTGTAGTCCATCGCTCCGTGAGTTTTCAATACGTTGACCAAGGCTGCCACAGAAGAAGCTTTCTGACCGACAGCGACATAAATACAATAAACCGGTTTACCCTGCCGGTAATTTTCACGTTGATTCAATATGGTATCGATAGCGATAGCCGTTTTTCCGGTTTGCCGGTCACCGATAATCAGTTCCCGTTGTCCCCTACCGATAGGTACCATCGAATCCACCGCTTTAATCCCTGTCTGCAAAGGTTCTTTAACAGGCTGCCGATAAATTACCCCGGGAGCCTTTCTTTCCAAAGGCAGCTCCAACAGATCGCCGGTAATCGGCCCTGCCCCGTCGATGGGTTCTCCCAGTGTATCGATTACCCGTCCCAACAATCCTTCTCCCACATGAATAGAAGCAATATGCCCGGTGCGTTTAGCCGTAAAATTCTCTTTCACACGATCTCCCAAATTCAAAAGCACGACTCCCACCTGATCTTCTTCGAGGTTCATGGCAACTCCCCTTACCCCATTTTCAAATTCGATCAGTTCGCCGGAAGTTACATTATCCAGCCCGAATACATTGGCTACGCCATCTCCCACCTCCAATACGGTTCCAATTTCTTCAAATTCAGCTTTCAAATCAACGTTATCCAGTTGTTGCTGAAGAATATCTGATGTTTCACTTGGTTTTATCATAATCTAATCATTTATACTTATCCTCTCCTATTTCAATTGCTTTGCGATTTTTTTCAACTCTCCGCCTACTGAATAATCGAGCTGCATGGAATTTACCCGGAGTACAAAGCCCCCGATAATAGCCGGATCTACCTTTTCGACAAATTCGATCTGTCTGGAAGTCCGGTCCGTCACCAGTTTTTTTATCCGGTCCAGCGTCTCCTGCTTCAAAGCAACCGCCGTGATAATCTTTATTCGTCCGATCTGGTACACCTTCCGGTATAACTTCTGGTACATCAGACAAATAGAGCGGATATACATCTCGCGGTGATTTTTTATCAGCAAACGGATTCCCCGCAGATACAACGTTCCGGGTTCGATCCCGATAGCGATCGTCAACAATTGTTCTTTATCCCGGGGAGACAATATCGGATTCAGTAATGCCTTATGTAAATCGGGATGGGAAATATAATTTTGTTCGAAGGTCTTCATTTTTTGATATACCTCTTCCGCAGCATTATATTTCTGTGCTACTTTCAGCATAGCCAAAGCGTATCTCCGTGCTATTAAACCTTCATCCATATCATTACAGTTTCTGAGCTGATTCCAGCTCATCCAACATTCGATCCACCAATTCTACCTGAGCAGTATCTTTCGACAAATCTTTTCTCAATACTTTCTCCGCGATCTCGAGTGACAAACGGCTCACCTGTCGCCTCATTTGTTTTTCGGCCTCCCGTTTAGCCTGTTCCATAGAAGCTTTTGCCTCTTCCATCATCTTCCGGACTTCATCGGCAGCTTCTTTTTTTGCGTTCTCGATCATCTCCCGTTTCATCCGTTCGGTTTCCTGTAAAGCAGCCAATTGTTTTCTATGGGCTTCGGCCAGCATCTCTTCCACTTTTGTTTCCACTTCGTCCAGCCGTTGTTTTGCCTCGCGGGTAAATTTCACCCCACTATCGATAAAATCCGCTCTTTGTTCTATACTTCGGATAATCACGGGCCAGGCATATTTAGCCAGGATAGCCAGAATGATCAGAAAGACCACCAGCATCCAGAATACCAACCCGATCTCCGGTTTAAAGAGTCCCATAAACGATTATATAAACAAAGCCAACAAACATACAATGATAGCAAACAAAGCGACACCTTCAATCAAAGCAGCGATCACGATCATATTCGTACGAATATTCCCGGTCTGCTCGGGTTGGCGGGCAATAGCGTCCATGGCATTCGCCCCGATCTTCCCAATACCTATACCTGCACCGATAGCAGCTAACCCTGCGCCGATGGCAGCACCGACTTTTGCCAGACTCATTCCGGCAGCGACCTGTAATAAAATCATACTTAACATAGCTTTTCAATTTTAAAATTATTCTATTTTATATTATTTTACTTTTTTTATTTTTCATGCCGAGCCCCGGTTTCCGCAGGTCTTGCCAAAGAAATAAAAATGGCAGACAACAACATAAATACATAAGCCTGTATGAAGCAAATCAACAAATCGATAAATCCCATAAATACAGCAAACACAACGGCAATCACGGTCGAAGTCCCCATAATCACAGGTCCCATCGCTGCAAAAATGAAAATCAGGGAAATCAGAACCAAAGTAATCAAATGTCCACCGAGCATATTGGCAAACAACCGGATCATCAAGGCAATCGGTTTGGTAAACACACCGAAAATCTCGATGACAGGCATCATCGGAACCGGACATTTCAACCAGGTCGGCACTTCGGGCCAAAAAATATCTTTCCAATATCCCTTACGTCCTGAAAAGTTGACTACGACAAAAGTACACACAGCCAACACTAAAGTGACAGACATATTTCCGGCCAGATTGGCACCTCCCGGAAAAATAACAATCAAGCCCATCAAATTCATCAAGAGAATAAAGAAAAATAAGGTCAGCAAATACGGTCCGAAACGCCGGGCATCTTTCCCTAAAATCGGTACAATCAACTCCTCATACAACATACCGACTCCAAATTCCATCATTCCTTTTACACGCCGCGGCGCTTCATACGGTTTCTTCTTATACCACCGGACCAATGGAAAGACGAGCCAACAAAGCAGTAAAGCACATATAAATAAGGCCAGTACATTTTTAGTGACCGAAAAATCCCAGGGCCGGTAAATATGGCCGGAAGCATTCCGGGCAATCACTTTTCCCTCGTATTCTCCCTCACCGGCAATATAAAAACCTTCATATTCCTGTCCGCCGGCTAATTTCGCAGAACTGAACACATGCCATGCTCCTTCTTCATCCCTGACAATCACGGGTAACGGGATATGCAAATTCCAGACATTCCATCCGTATTCATCTCCCAGATGTTCGAATATCGACTTTTGGGGATTGAATGATTCTGCTGCTGTTTCGTCTGCCTTTACCCATTGACCGGCCAGCAGGAATAGACTCAGTCCTAACAGATACCTGATTAATTTCATATTTTACTTCGTTTCAGAAATTACAAGTGTTACCGGCTAATTAATACAAACGACAATCCGATTATCCAATACTTCGACAACTCCCGAATCGATCGTCAGTTGCTTTTCTCCTCCTCCTGTATCATAAACCACATTTCCATGCGTGAGTGTGGAAATCAGGGGGGCATGTTGTTCCAAGATAGTAAAAGTTCCCAGGGAACCGGGTAAAGTCACCCGTTGTACATTCCCTTTAAACAACACTTTTTCTGCAGATATTATTTCCAGTCTCATAGTTATACAAATTACAAATTTCCAACCTAACAAGTCTCCAGTTCTTCGCTTTCTTCCCGCCTATAACCTGCCCATAACCTTTAGCCTTTTAGCTTTTTACCTTTTACTTTGCCGCCTCTTTCATCATCTTCTTTCCTTTTTCGATCACATCCTCGATGGTTCCGGCATTCATAAAGGCCTGCTCGGGATATTCGTCCATTTCTCCGCTGAGAATCATTTTAAAACCCCGGATCGTTTCTTCGAGGGGGACCATAACTCCCTGCAATCCGGTAAATTGTTCTGCCACATGAAACGGTTGTGAAAGATAACGCTGAGCACGCCGGGCACGGTTTACCACCAATTTATCACTATCCGAAAGTTCATCCACACCGAGAATTGCAATAATATCCTGCAATTCCTGATAATGCTGCAGCAATTCGATGACCTGCTGGGCCGTATTATAATGTTCCTCCCCGACAATATTCGGATCGAGGATACGGGAAGAAGATTCCAGCGGATCTACTGCAGGATAAATACCCAGCTCGGTAATCTTCCGGCTCAGTACGGTTGTCGCATCCAGGAAATTGAAAGTCGTTGCCGGTGCGGGATCCGTCAAGTCGTCGGCAGGCACATAAATAGCCTGTACCGAAGTGATAGAACCATATTTAGTAGAAGCGATCCGCTCCTGTAACTTTCCCATCTCAGAAGCCAGTGTCGGCTGATATCCAACAGCCGAAGGCATACGTCCCAACAAAGCCGACACTTCCGAACCCGCCTGAGTAAACCGGAAAATATTATCGATAAAAAACAGGATTTCCTTTCCTCCTTCGTTAGAATCCCGGAAAGACTCGGCTACTGTCAGTCCCGACAAGGCCACCCGTAAACGTGCTCCGGGGGGCTCGTTCATCTGTCCGAACACCAGGGTAGCTTGTGACTGACTCACCTGTTCCATATCCACGCTTTTCACGTCCCATTTCCCTTCATTCATCTCTTCCTGAAAACGTTCACCGTATTTCACTACTCCCGATTCGATCATTTCCCTCAGCAAATCGTTTCCTTCACGAGTCCGTTCACCGACTCCGGCAAACACGGAATATCCATTATGCCCTTTGGCAATGTTATTGATCAATTCCATGATCAGCACCGTTTTCCCGACTCCGGCCCCACCGAACAAACCGATTTTTCCTCCTTTGGAATAGGGAGCCAATAAATCGATCACTTTGATACCGGTCAGCAAAAGCTCCTGAGTCGTCGTTAAATCTTCGAATCTCGGCGGTTCCCGATGAATAGACAACGTACCGGTATAATCCAGTTTTCCCAATTTATCGATGGCATCTCCGGTGACATTCAATAACCGTCCCTTGATTTGTTTTCCCACCGGCATCGTCAGTGTACGTCCCAAATCCCAGGCTTTCATGCCCCTGCGCAACCCATCGGTCGTATCCATCGCAACACAACGGACAGTATCTTCTCCGATATGCTGTTCAACCTCGATAATCAATTTTTCGCCATTATCCCGTTCTATCCGTAAGGCTTCATAAATAGGAGGCAAATCCTCTCCGTCCTTTTCAAAAATGACATCCACAACAGGTCCGATCACCTGTGTTACATATCCAAACTTCTCTGCCATAATATTGATTTTCATTAATTATTTAACAATTTCCGAATCAGCCTTACCTCCCCTGTTTATCCACTTGCGTGCATATCCCTTTTTGTCACCGATTCTCAGAACGAACTACACATACTTCACCTTCCCCTGATTTGTGTAGAACCAGGTTTTTCCTCTTTTAACGAGAATGCTAAATGATAAGTTTCCCTAAAAAGTACAAAAGAAAACTCTTGTCGTGCCAGACAGATAACATCCTCATCCATTCGGAGGCATACCACATCTGCAAACGCATAGGCACATGAATTTTCTGGACACCGTGCAGAATTTTATAAGATAAAATATTCCAGCTTTGATCACTCCCGGCCGATAAATCGATTTGAGTAGCCGGATTCAAAACCTTCAGATACAGAAAATACGGAATGTAGTTGGTTTTTAAATCTGAAGACGGAACTTCTACCAGGACAGACTCATTCACAATCCCTTCTTCGACAGTATAGTCTGTCAAGCTTTCTTCCCTGTCGATTGCCGACCCCTTTGTCCACAAAAGAAGAAACAATACCCCATATATCAGTAGAAACTTCATCGCTTTCAAAAATAAACTATTTTTTCATCACTAACAACTAATAACAAAAATAATGCCACAAAAAAAACGGAATGTCCCTTCTTAGTTGCCCAACTTCCATTATCTTTGTATTGGAATTAACTTGGACACAGAATGTTAAAACAGTCCCAGAGATTAAACCATTAATTATTTATAAAAATCGTATCTTTGAAGCGAAATTTGAGTGATATAAATTATGAGATTTGACGAAGTAAATTTAGACGAGAACGTACTGCAGGGAATAGAAGCTATGAACTTTCAGGAGATGACTCCAGTGCAAGAACAGACCATTCCGGTCATATTAGAGGGGAAAGATATCATCGGATGCGCTCAGACCGGAACCGGTAAAACGGCAGCTTACACCTTACCTCTACTCAGCCGTTTAGTCGCAGAGGGTAACCCCGACAATCATATCCGCGCAGTCATCATGGTACCTACCCGGGAATTGGCCCAACAGATCGACATGCAATTCGAAGGTTTTTCTTATTTTCTCCCCATTTCGACGACCGTAGTCTACGGCGGAGGAGACGGAGCCGGCTGGGACCAGCAAAAGAAGGGTTTATTAATGGGAGCGGATGTGGTGATCGCCACTCCGGGACGTTTATTATCACACATCGCCAATAGCGGTATCGATCTTTCACAGGTCAGCTACTTCATTCTGGACGAAGCCGACCGGATGCTGGACATGGGTTTTTTCGACGATATCATGCAAATAGTCAAACAGATGCCGACAAAACGTCAAACAATTCTGTTTTCAGCAACTTTACCACCGAAAATCCGGCAGTTAGCCAAACAGATACTGAAAGATCCGGCAGAGATCAATATCGCCATTTCCAAACCGAACGAAGCGATTATCCAATCGGCTTATATCTGTTATGAGACGCAGAAAATGGCTATCATCCAGGAGCTATTCAGTAAACCCAACCGCAAAAAAACCATTATCTTCTCTTCTTCCAAACAAAAGGTAAAAGATCTGGCCTATTCTTTAAAGCGCATGAAACTCAATGTTGCAGCCATGCATTCCGATCTGGAACAGGAACAACGGGAAGCGGTGATGCTCGACTTTAAAAACGGAAAGACCGACATTTTAGTCGCAACCGATATTGTTGCCCGGGGCATCGATATCGACGACATCGGTCTGGTCATCAACTACGACGTTCCCCACGATCCGGAAGATTATATCCATCGCATCGGCCGTACAGCCCGGGCGAATGCAGATGGTGTAGCCATTACTTTTGTCTGCGAACCGGAACAGGGTAAATTTCATAAAATCGAAGAATTTATAGAAAAAGACATCTATAAAATTCCGTTACCACCGACTGTAGGTCCTGGCCCTGTCTATAACCCACAGGCATTCGAGCGCCGTCCGAGAGGAAAATTCAAAAACAATCGCCCGGGAAGGAAACGTCCTTATACCCGGAAGAAGAATTTCAATAAACCGGAAAATTAAAGAGAAAAGGAACGCTGATTGGCGCAACTTCGGTTCCGAAAACAAAATATAAATGGTGAACTTCAGCTCCGCCAATCAGTATCAGACAAGCCTCCCGATCATTCCGAATTCATGCCCGAACCTGGAGAAAAATTCCTCTGTCAACGGGCTCCGATAAAGGTAACTTTCATTTTAATCGGATCGGTCCCGGGAGTCAAAGGTGCGGACACATCGATCAGCAAATTGGCTTTTTTATCTTTTACCGTCCCGCTCACTGTTATATCGGCCTGAAGAACGCCATTCATAATCGGCACCTGAGATGCGCTACCGTTCACTTCTCCTTTATCGTTCACAGCAACATTTTTTATCTCCAGATCCCCCACAGGGACCGTGCCGAATTTAAAATCTTTCAGCTCGAGATTTATCCTATCTTTTCCTGCATCGACAATGGTAATCTTTTGTCCGGTCAGTGGTTCACCGATCGGAGTCCCTGCCTCATCCGTCACCGTAATCGTTCCCGTATAGGTTCCTGCCACCGCTTCTTTCTTATCATCGTCGTCATCACTACAAGCTGTCATCCCTAAAAAGAATACAGCCATCATCAAAAAACAGAGTTTCTTTTTCATCATTTTCTTACCGTTTAATCCTAATTATTATCTAATCTTAATCATACGGTCAATAATAAAAAAGGTTGTTTCTCGTCTAAACCGAACCTTGAAAGTTAAACAAAAAACTTTTAGGATTGAGTTATTATAAAGTACACCTATGAGAAAAAGTTCCAACTAGTGATAAACGTGAAGATCGATATGCCGATAGATTGATTATTAATTAAAAATCAAATTGCATTTAAAGGAAAAGAGCCCGGTACAATACCGGGCTTTATATCAAAATAAATAATTTTTTCTGAACAACTTTTGGGGTGTACTTCAAAACCCCCGTTCTCTTATTCCAGATTTACACAAATCGGGAAAATATTCCTATTCAGCATTAATAATTTCAATGTCATCCACAATCAACTCACTTCCGGGAGCTCCTGCAAATTCTGCACCATTTTTACTGGAAGAGCAAATGATTGAAAATTTATACTTTTTAGCCGGATCATAGGCTTTCAGATAATTCAGACTAACTTCAAAGGGAGTAAAAGCCGATTTTTCAGCACCATCTGTAAACATACCAATTGCCACAATATTAGTTGTAGCCGGATCGTATAGAGTCACACCGTCCAACCACTCAGTGGTATAGTCGTTCACTTCATATAATACCGCCGTAATGGCACAACTATCTGTCATTTCAGGAACCGGAACTCCCGTAACGACAGTAGACCAGCCGGAACCGGACACTTCGGTTTTATAATAGGTTTCCCCGGCTTTGTATTTATAGTATCCTTTTACAGTTTGTGGTTGGTTATAATAAGGTACCCCAAAATGAGTACTCTTCAATGTATTACCCATATCGACCACAAACTCACCCAAAAACAAAGAGGCTGCTGTTACCTTGGGCACAACGGTTAACATATACATACCCTTACTGTCATTTGAAACAAGTCTTGCTCCCTTACCACTACGTCCATCTGCCTCCCCAACTCCGACAGCATCCATCGGACAAGCCGACAAGAGTCCTTTCAAAAGCACCAAAGCTGAATTGCTAGTCGCCCATCCGGCAGGATCGTAATAATCCAAATCACTAGGAACTATATTTCCTTCATCATCCGTTGCTTCGGCACTATGGAAAACCCAGGATTCAAAATCATAGTAGGACATGGTCTGAACGATTGAAACGGTATATACTTGCTGCGTACCATCTTCTGCAATAACGGTATAAGTTACTTTACCTGAAAAATCCTGAGCCACACCACTAGCTGGCATAACAGTAGCCTTTTCTGAAACAGCTATTGTAGGAATCAAAGTTTTCAATGTCTCCGTTCCGGTCGTGTCAGCTACCATAAAAGTAATATCAGTACCATTAATCTGCGGTTGTATAATCACAGCAGAATTACCCCCCATTCCTTCGGCAAACGTAAAGGCAGTAATGTCAGCTGCAGTACTTTCCCCTCCGGTCAGTCGATTACCTGCGAAAGTAACCTTAACTGTTTGATTCAAGGGAGCAGGAACAGCTACTTCTATATTTAGAATCATTTTGTCATTCTTTACTTCACCGACAACTTTCACATTACATTTTCCTAAGTTTTTATCGGTTAAATCCAGTTCTTGTTCTCCGGTAAAAGAATACGAATCCCCGTTTTCAATAACCACAGCTTCGTCAATTGCAATGGTACCAAAATCCAAGCCAATAACACTCAGATTCTTCAACTCCATCTTTATGGTTTCATCATTTACCTTATAAAGGTATACCTTCTGAGGAAAATTCTTTGCAATTTCTACACCGTCAGATGTACCGTCACTATACATCATAATATCCAAGGTTCCCTTGTAAGACCCTGCAATCTTTTCCTCTATCGGAAGCGAATTATCGTCATCCTTGCAAGCAACAAAACCTAGCGAAAACAACGCTACAAACAAAAATAAAATCAGTTTTTTCATAATCAATTTTTCATTTTTTTTTAATATTCCGAAGCTAACGACTAATAAATACGGACGTTTTAATCGTCGTTTATTTTTCCCTTTTTTTACATGAGTATAGTTAATAGCAAAAATCGTGCAAAATTAATAAAATATGTGTGTTAAATAATAAAATTAACATTTCAAATACGTAAATGGTTAATATTCAAATTACATCAATTTCAGAGATAGAATTACAAATTATTTGATTTTATCACTAGCTTTCGTATCAGTGTATCTAGTCACTTTTTTCTTTCAGTTCATCTTTTACAAATTTAAACGTCCGTTTATCTTCTTCTCTAATTATCAGAAAATAATATTAATAAAAACAGATGATGAAAAAGAATTTAGTATTTCTCTTAATGGCGTTTTTAACGCTGAATTTTGTAGCTTGTAGCGACGATGACGATGACGACAACGACCCCGTCACAATCGAAGGGCGAGGATTCAACATCGATCAGACTTTCAATGTAACAAACAAAGACAATACAGCAGAAGTTATAGTAAATATTGCAACAGAGAAAGGAATCGAAAATCTGATCGTTAAAATAGAATCGCCGGTATTGACAGAAGATGTTCTAAATGCAGTAAACCTACCGAAAGAATTCGATTTGGCCAATCCGGCTTCCGAGGAACTAGCCCAAACCTTGATCGGATTTGGTTTGCTATCGAAAGATAAAAAAATAAAAGGCAGTACTGAAACTACTTTCGATGTCTCTCAGTTCATGCCGTTATTAGGAGGATTCGAAAATCCGGGACCTCATAAATTCATATTAACTGTTAAAGACAGCGCCGGGAACAACTTATCGAAGACTTTAACCGTTTATTTTCCTAATCTGAAGAAATAAACACAAACAGTAAATTAAATTGTATGAAAAAATTATTTTTATTCACCCTGATTTGTTCGTTGGGGTTTTTCACAGCTTGCAGTGACGACGATGATAACGACACTCCGACCCCGACTCCTCCAGAGGTCAATCTGGCTAAAGAAATCGAAGGGCTATACAATGCTGACTTATTTTTAACTTATGAATCTGCCCAAGATACCTCCGATCAAACCATTAACTTTTTCCCACAAGGTAAAGATTATGTCAAATTAAAAACCAGTAATATCAATTACAAGATTGGCAAAAATATGATCGGTTCTATTGAAATCGATTCTATTCCTGTAGCCAATAGTTTCAGCAAAGCAGCAGATCATAATATCTACTTTAAAATTACCAATAAAAAGGTTACTTTAAGTAAGTTAGGAGAAATGACCGCCAATGGAAACGGAAGTATCGGAGGAGGAGCCATCCAGTTCCAGTTGAAACTCCAAAATACCGATCTGACCGTCGACCTGAATTTCAAAGGCCGGCAAACGATGAACGATCAGCCGGAAATCCTGAAGATGATCTTCGATAACGATATGGTCTTGTCCCAGCCGGAAATCAAATACGAAAATTATAAATATGAAATCGTATTTTACGTCAAACCGGATGCCGACCTTTCAAAACTACAATTGACTCCTATTATCGAACTCTCTAAAGGCGCTATCGTGAAACCTGTTTCGGGAGAAGTAGTCGATTTTTCGAAAGCCATCGATCAAGGAGACGATACGGAATTTGTCTATTTCAATGTCGTATCGGAAAATTATCAGAAAACCCGTCAATATCGGGCAAGATTTAAAATAGGTCAATCCGTTCCCAAAGCAACGTTTGAAAATTGGGTTTCCGAAGGCAATGATTTTTATAAACCGGAAGGCCAATGGGCCACTTCAAATAAAGGGATATCTTTAATCAAGATATTCCCCGGATTATACGATGGCGGAGCGATTGTTGCCCCGGTAACAGAAGGCCAAAGCGGGAAAGCAGCCAAGATCTCGACTGCCTATACAACAGGTAAAGAAAGTATACTTGGTTTTCCCCCTATTCCGGTAATTACTTCCGGTTCTTTATTCTTAGGTGACTTTGAGGTCGATACCAAAAATACGTTGAATAGTACCCAATTCGGTATTCCTTATTTTCAGAAACCGATCAGGGTTAAAGGATATTATAAATACAAACCCGGAGAAAAGTACTATTATTGTAAAGACCCGAAAAATAATTCCAACAAAGCCGAATTAGACCCGGAAAAAACCGACCAAGGCGCTTTGAGTGCTGTTTTATACGAAGTAGATAATTACACAGAATTCCTCAATGGTGAAACCATTTTCAATTCAGATAAAATAGTCGCTATTGCTCAGCTGATCACCGGCCAGCAAGATAGTTTCAAGGAATTTGATTTAACCCTGGACTACAAACAGCAGTATAATCCTGCCAAAAAATATCGTTTTGCGGTTATTTTCTCCTCGAGTAAAGATGGAGACAAGTTCTGCGGAGCAGGAGGAAGCGAGTTGATCGTCGACGAAGTTGAAATTATCAACGAATAATTTAATGATATTATCCCCAAAAGTTTATTGTAAAACTTTTGGGGATTCGTATTTCTTTCAGTCAAGCCCCCCGGTATTAAAAAATAGAATTATTAATATCCGTCGTAAACCGCTCCAAAGTTTCCATACCGATAAGTGAATTTCCATGCCGGTTCAATTCGGGACTCCACACCGTAATGGCTAAATTACCCGGAATATAGGCAGCCACTCCTCCCCCGACTCCACTTTTCCCAGGTAGTCCTGCCCGAAAAGCAAAATCTCCCGATTCGTCGTAGAAACCACAAGTCAACATTAAGGCCCCCAGACGTTTGGATTGACTGACCGTCAGAATTTTTTCCTGATTAAAAGGATTCACTCCATGGTTTGCTAAAAATAAAAAAGCTCTGGTCAGCTCCTTGCAATTCATAGCAATGGCGCATTGATGACAATATACATCCACCACATCTTCCACATCATTTTCCATATTGCCGAAGCTTTTCATCAGATAGCCCAAAGCCATGTTCCGGTCCGCATGTTCACGTTCCGAGCGGGCAATGTGTTTATCATAGTAGATATCGTCATTGCCACATATACCTCTGACAAATTGGAGAATAGCATCTTTAGGCTGTTCATAAAGACTCATCAGACGATCGGTGACCACCAGAGCCCCGGCATTGATAAAAGGATTACGCGGAATACCATGTTCATATTCCAACTGTACAAGCGAATTAAAAGGGTTCCCCGAAGGCTCACGTCCGACGAACTTCCAGATACGATCACCCAAATGACGGGTTACCATGGCTAATGCGAATACTTTAGAGATACTCTGAATAGAAAAACGAATATCCGCATCTCCTACCTGAAAAGAATGTCCGTCCAATGTCTCGATAGCTATTCCATATCGTTTCGGCTCTACTTCCGCTAAAGCCGGTATATAATCCGCCACCTTTCCTTTTCCCCAATAGGCTTTCAATTCCTGGTGTATTTTTTCAATGACAATCCCGTAATCCATAAGTATTTTTTTTAGGCGCACAAAGATACACCAAAAACATTTAAAACGTTTTCATAAGTAAAAAAATGATTCTTCATATAAAAAATTGTCCTGAAAGTTTCTACCTCGAACTTTCAGGACAATTCTTTGCTTATCGAGCCTATTCGGATAGGACTAAACCAAGGTAGTACTTTCTTTTTGAGGAGCTTCTTCTTTCAGAAATTCACCGGCCTCATTGAAATAAACGGTCAATGTGGAATCTCCTTTTTCTATAATCAGTTTATAACTGTTATCAGAACCTTTTGCTGCCTCTTTGGTCGTATAACCTTCGTATTTTGCCGTTACTGCAGCAGCCACTTTTTCAGGTACTTCAGCTACCTCTATCTTCGTATAAGTCACTTTTTCCTGAGCCAATAGCATCGGAGCTTCTTCTTTCACCACGGTATCCTTTTTCACCACAGTATCCTGTACATTTACAGGAGCGATCACCAGACTTTCAGCAGATGCCGGAATAGCAAATACACATACAACCAATGCTACAAATGCGCTTTTTACTAAATTTTTCATAACATTCAAATTTAATTGTTAATAATTATGTTGTCGAACTCTTATTTCTAACCGCGTTCGTAAAACAATATGAAAAACTTATGCCGAAAATTTCGCAGCAAAAGGGAGCGTAAAACAAATCATTATTAATCAATTACTTAAAAATCATAAAACAGAATAGTTATACTCTATTTACATTTATTATATGGAAAATCCCCCTATTCGTTCTACAGATTTGGGTAAAATCTCCACACCCAAAAACAATTGTCACCGGGATACCGACAAAAAAGCGGTCACCTTTCCGGATAACCACTTTTTCCTGTAGATTTAATAAAATCTAATCTATTGTTTTGGGCAGTTATATACATATTTACACTTATAAACGTACAGTCAGGGTAACATATATAAACACTTCTATTTATATTCTAAAACATCCCAAATAGGTGACAAAAAACAGAAGAAAATTTACCAAACAGGGTGAAGACAGGCAATACAAACGTTACATCTCCTATTCATAGCCTATTCACTCCTTATTCCCGACGTTGTTGTATAGGAGGTGAATCGGAGATGAATAAGGGTTAATCCCTATCCTGAGAGGTTCCAGACCTGCAAATCACCTGCAATAGGTGGCATGAATAGTGGCCGCCCCGACAAGCCGAATAGTCAGAAAAGACAGCAAAAAACAAGAAATAGAATTTTTGAAATCTTCAAAATAGCGTTTTCCGGCCTCCCTCATGGTTTTAAGTGCCGCTTTATTCACCGCCCCGAAAAGACAGGCTTCCAAAGAAGCCGATGATAACTACGGAATAAAATGCCCGTCGCTTCTTCGTCGCCTTTCGCCAATAAACGGATAATATTTTTTTTCCTGTTCTTCTGCCATCGGTCCGTTTATTCTACCTCCAACCGTCTGTCTTTCGGATATTTCACCTTATAGCGCAGGATAAGATCGCGCTGTTCGCCGGGTTGCAAGATCAGCGGCCAGGTAACGATACCGGTATCGCCGTCCACTTTGCCACCGCTCACCTCTTCGGCAGTCACGGTAATACTGCTGTTGGCGGAGACGGGCAACTGATCGTAAAGAGTCAGATCAACCGCCTGCGGACGATTATTCCGAACGGATATTTTCCAACCTATCGTCTGTGTCTGCATAGCTCCCATCAGTTTCCGCGAGGTATATTCATGCTCTTTCGTGCGCTGTACGGCAATCTGCCGGTCGCGTCCGAGAGAAAACGAAAGCGTATCCCCGGCCGTATTCACATCGAGCACCGATTTGCCGATGAACGTGCCTTCGAAATAGATGTTAGCTTCTCCCTCCAACAGGTTAAGCTTACTCCAATCGGTAACCTGTGCCATCAGAAAGGCATCTTTATCGATTTTCGGAGTACACCGGTAGACATAAGAGACCGGCAGTTCATAGCGGCCTATCTCTGCCACAATAGGCTTATTGTCCGATAAAACCGTATAGGGCATCTTAATCCCGAACTCATAACCTGTCGGTTGCCGGGTTTGTTCTACTTCAATCGGTATGCTCCCCGCCTCTTCTTCGGCAACTACCTCTTCCACAGGCGCGGTAGACATAAGAGCCAAAGTGTTTTTCCGGGCTTTCCGGGGAGAGCCATGACCGGCAACCACCACTTCCTCCAAACTTTGCGTATCGGGATCCAAGACAACATGCAACGTATTGCTACGCACATCAACCGTCCGCGAAGTATAGCCGATATACGCAAATTCCAACCGGTGTTGTCCCTCGGGCATCGTCAACGAATAACGGCCGTCGACATCCGTAGCGCAACCGATAGTAGTACCCGGAATTTTAACCGTAGCTCCGATCAAGGGTTCATGGGTAGTGGCATCCGAAACAATACCCGATACGTTATTTCCATTCATTTCATCGCGATAGACCGGTGCCGCCCATCCATAATTCAGCCGATAAGGCAACAGCCGGGGAGCCACATTCCCCGTTGAGGGACTGGAGGAAGAGAGCGACAAAGCGACATTTTTCCATGCTTCGCCCGTATGTTGAAAGATATTCGCTTTATAAGTAATGGAAAGTGGTTCGGTCAGACTCTCCGAACGAATGTCGTAGGAAGGAAACCAACCGGCATTTTTAACATAATAGCTCAAGGTAAAGGTTACGGTACAGGCAGCCGGAGCATGAATACCCACCAGGATTTCCCCGGTACGTTTCAAGTCCTTCCCTTTCACCTGGGCCAATTCCCGGGACACCTGCCGATGCCGCCCGGACAGTTCTTCCAGCTGCCCGCCAATAGTCAATTCTTCGGCAGTGAGCGCTTTCATCCGTTCGGTGAAATAAGCGGTCGCTTCCCGGACAGTCGCCATAGTCAACGCATTGCTTTTACCACCTATCGTACAATTGTTTTTCAATACCTCCTGCCCCGCCTTCACGACAGCAAGAGCCGCTTTCCGTTCTTCCTGTTGTTTTTCTATTTTTTTCAAAGTCTGCTGCAACTGCTCCTGCTTACGCCCTACCGCCACACTGTCCAGGAAATTATATTGCAGATTCACATTCGTGATCGTCAGTTTTCCCTTCGCACTCACCTGCATACTCCGGGCATCGAGATAAGGTGAAAGACCGGTAAACAGTAAAGCCGAATTGCCAGCCGGGATGTCCACCCGTTTAGTACGGGTTACCTGTGCTCCGTCGATAAACAGCATGACTTTCTCTGCCACCGTTTCCACTTTGCGCTGCGCCGTCGACACCGTGGTCACTATACACAGACAAAGAACCAGCCCTACATAATTCCTGAACTTTTCCATAATCCCAATTAAAATAAGGTATCTATAATTCCTCTGACCTTTGTTTCAGTATACAAATATAGTGAAAGGTGAGAGCAAAAACAACAAACTGGTTTGATTGATTTTACCGAACCGAAAACAACAGGAGCCATGATAATACAAAACGGCCGCCGGAACCCCGGCAGCCGTTTCTTTATCATCGGATAATATTTTTACTTCCTGGCCAGTTGAAGCAAAATTTCCATGACCTGGATAGCGCTCTTCGATACTTTCGTACCGGGTCCGAATACGGCAATTGCACCAGCATCGAACAGGAATTGATAATCCTGGTGAGGAATTACACCACCCACATATACGAGGATATCTTCCCGGCCTAATTTTTTCAATTCGGCGATAACGGCTGGTACCAGCGTTTTGTGTCCGGCAGCCAGAGAAGAAACACCAACGACATGCACATCGTTTTCAACAGCTTGTTTAGCCGTTTCTTCCGGTGTCTGGAACAAAGGTCCCATATCGACATCGAAGCCCATATCGGCATAACCGGTGGCAACCACTTTGGCTCCCCGGTCGTGACCGTCCTGGCCCATTTTAGCGATCATGATACGTGGACGACGTCCGGTCAGTTCGGCAAACTCATCGGTCATTGCCTTTGCTTTCTCGAAGTCGGCATCTTCGCCGGCAACACTTGAATATACTCCACTCACGGTTCTGATAACAGCTTTATAACGTCCGACAACTTTTTCACATGCATAGGAGATTTCTCCCAGAGAAGCGCGTTTCTTAGCAGCATCTACAGCCAATTCCAGCAAATTACCTTCGCCGGTTTCGACACATTTGGTGATAGCGTCCAGAGCAGCGTCTACTTCAGCCTGATTACGTTCGGCTTTCAGTTTTTTCAGACGGGCGATCTGAGCTTCACGTACGCTGGTATTATCGATCTCGAGGATATCGATCGGATCTTCTTTTTCCAGACGATATTTATTTACACCCACGATAGTCTGTTCGCCACTATCGATACGAGCCTGTGTACGGGCAGCAGCTTCTTCGATACGGAGTTTCGGAATACCCGATTCGATAGCAGCAGCCATACCACCCAGTTTTTCAATTTCCTGGATATGTGCCCAGGCTTTGTGTACCAATTCGTTGGTCAGGTTTTCTACATAGTAAGAACCGGCCCATGGGTCGACTGCCTTACAAATGGTAGATTCTTCCTGGATATAAATCTGAGTATTACGGGCAATACGGGCGGAAAAGTCGGTCGGCAATGCAATAGCCTCATCCAATGCATTGGTATGCAATGACTGTGTATGTCCCAGAGCAGCTCCCATAGCCTCGATACAGGTACGTCCTACGTTATTGAACGGATCCTGTTCGGTCAGTGACCAACCGGAAGTCTGGGAGTGTGTACGCAAAGCTAGGGATTTCGGATTTTTCGGATTGAATTGTTTAACAATCTTAGCCCACAACAGACGACCGGCACGCATTTTAGCAATTTCCATAAAATGGTTGGTACCGATAGCCCAGAAGAAGGACAGACGCGGAGCGAAAGCATCGATATCCATTCCGGCGTTTACTCCGGCACGCAGATATTCCAAACCGTCGGCCAGGGTATATGCCAACTCGATATCGGCGGTAGCACCTGCTTCCTGCATGTGATAACCGGAAATAGAGATAGAGTTGAACTTCGGCATATTCTTGGACGTATATTCGAAGATATCGGCGATGATCTTCATCGAGAATTTCGGCGGGTAAATATAGGTATTACGCACCATAAATTCTTTCAGGATATCGTTCTGAATGGTTCCGGACAGCTGCTCCAGGGTAGCTCCTTGTTCCAATCCGGCAACAATATAGAAAGCCAGCACCGGAAGCACGGCCCCGTTCATGGTCATAGATACGGACATCTTATCCAAAGGAATCTGGTCGAACAGAATCTTCATGTCCAGGATAGAATCGACAGCCACACCGGCTTTCCCGACATCACCGATCACACGCGGGTGGTCGGAGTCGTATCCACGGTGAGTAGCCAGGTCGAACGCTACAGACAAACCTTTCTGTCCGGCAGCCAGATTGCGGCGATAGAAAGCATTCGATTCTTCAGCGGTAGAGAATCCGGCATACTGACGGATCGTCCAGGGACGCAAAGGATACATGGCAGAATACGGTCCACGCAAATAAGGAGGAATACCGGCAACATAATCCAAATGTTCCATACCTTTCAAATCATCGGCAGTATATACCGGTTTCACCGGAATCAACTCAGGGGTCGTCCAGTTTTTAGCGATGTGGTTGGCTTTTTCCCATTCAGCGGCGCTCATGGAAGCCTTTTCAGACGCTTTAATATTTATATCTTTAAAATTCGGTTTCATGTTTCAATAGTTAAAAAGTTACAGAGTTACCCGTTACTTTATTTAATACCTAATTTTACCTGGTAGCCTTTCAGTTCTTCCAGTACATTGTTCTTCACGTGGATATAGTTCATCAATCCTTTGGCTTCCAGTTCCGGACGGCTTTCAGGATTACCGGCAACCACAACAATAGCCTTGTCTTTCAGTTTTTCGAAAGCTTCGGGTGCAAATCCGGCATATTCATCGTCGGAGCTACACAGCACAACGATAGCGGCTTTATTGTCCAGACACGCCTGAACCCCTTCATCGACCGTCTTGAAGCCATTGTTATCTTTTACTTCAAATCCGGCACAAGCGAAGAAGTTACATGCAAACTGAGCCCGTGCTTTACGCATAGCCAGATTACCCATCGGAAACATATAGACAACCGGACGACCGTTTTTAGCCGAGAAAGCATCGGTTTTCAGGCGCATCGCCTCGAATGCAGCCGGTCCGCGGTAAGGTTTCAGGGTTTCGATTTCAGCGCCTTCGGCAGTTTCGTCTTCGGGTTCGAAGATGCAGGCACACAGCTGACGATCGATCTTTTCGTTGAAGTTAGGGAACTGGTTAACACCCACAAAGTTTTCTTTACGCTGAGCGATAGCCAGGTCACGAGCCTGGGCGGTAGCTTTCACAGCAGCCTGAACAAATCCTTTCTTCAATGCTTCGATATACCCTCCCTGCTCCTGAGTTTCCAGGAATAATTTCCAGGCAGCTTCAGCAATATTCTGGGTCAGTTCCTCGATATAATATGAACCGCCGGCAACATCGACGATCTTGGCAAAGTGCGACTCTTCTTTCAGCAACAACTGCTGGTTGCGGGCAACACGTTCCGCCACGTCGGAGGGATGACATTCGAAGGTATCGTCGAACGGATGAACGGTGAACGAATCGACACCGCCCAATACGGCCGACATCGTTTCGGTCTGAGTACGCAGCATATTTACGTTCGGATCGTATACGGTTTTATTCCACTCAGAAGTTTCTGCATGGATATTCATCTTACATTTGCAATCGCAAGACGGATTGTAGGCTTTCACGATGTGAGCCCACAAGTAACGGGCAGCCCGCAATTTAGCGATCTCCATGAAATACTTGGAACCGGTAGCGAAGTGGAAACGGATTTTCGGAGCCACTTCATCGATCTTCATTCCTGCATCCGTCAGTTTGTCCAGATATTCAACACCGGCAGCCAGTGAGAATCCCAACTCCTGAACGATAGAAGATCCTGAGTTATTGAAAACATATCCACCTACTTCAATGGTCTTGAAGTTTTTGTAGGCAGCCATTTTTTCAAGATTTACTTTTACGTTTTCGAAAGGTTTGTCGCAACAGTTCTTTCCTTTCCGGGTGAGAGCGGTCAACGGATCGACATTGATTCCCCCCTGTATTTTTTCAGGTGCAATACCTCTTTCTTCCACAACAGCCTTAAATGCATCCAGGATACTTCCTTTTTTACATCCGGCGACAAAGTTGATTTCCACACATTCCAGGCAGATGTCTTTCAGGAGGACTTCCATATCTGCTTTGGTAAATTCCTGGCATCCATTCAGTACAAAACCCAGTGAGTTGACACCGCGATTCAATACATCCAATGCTTTTTTATTTGCTTCAGCCAGATCTTCCACAACGATATCCTGACGTACATACCAATCGTTGTTATCTTTTTTGTTACCTCTCACAAACGGGAATTCGCCGGGTAGACAATCCAGATTTTTCAGATCCTGCATATTCTCCAACCGGTACATCGGCTGAACATTAAAACCCTCATTGGTTCTCCATACAAGCTTTTTATTGAAATCGGCCCCTTTCAGGTCGACAGTGACTTTGTCGATCCACTCTTGCATTGTGTTCGGCGCAAACTCACTGAAAAGCTTACAATTTTCTTTTTCTGCCATAATTTATATATTTAACTGTAACTGTTTGTTTGAAAAAACGAACAAATTTAACCCTTTCAAAGGATTAAAAAAATTATTTAGTGCCTTTTTTCCGTATTTAGAACGTTTGTACCCCCGTCACTTTTATCCTTCCTCATTCAGGCGCCGATAAATACGTACGGTTCCGGCTTCTTCCGGATTACCGTTATCCCATATCTTTATCCGCAATTCATTTTGATCTACCGATTGCCATTCCCCGATCCCCAATTCATTTTGCCGGGTATCCAACTCTTCGCAAATCAGCTTATCGCCTTCTTTTTTCATCCGGAAACGTGTAACTCCACACCACAACTCATTTCCAAGCGTATCTTTCACGGAATAAAAACACAGGTTATAAATTCCGGCAGTCACCTCCATCTCATAATACAGCTGATTCGCTTCGTATCTCCACCGACCAACGAAAGGAGCCGCCACCCCGGGGAAATCACTGCAGATAGAAAACCATTATCCAACTGGCTTTGGATAATGGTTTTATTGAAAATCCAGAAAGTAAACTAAAACCGTCCGGTCTAACCGGATGCTCTATGCTGTAGAAGAACGACGGTAGCTTTCGGGGGAACTACCCGAAACACGACTGAAATATTTGGAAAAAAGTGATTGTTCATTAAACCCTAATTCGTAGGCTATTTCCTTAATGGCCATTGGTGAATTACGCAACAGAATCTGTGCTTCGAGCACAATGTATTCCTCTATCCACCGTGCGGCACTGCGTCCGCTCACCAGTCGGATTACAGTAGTAAGATGGCGGGGTGTCAGTGAAAGTTCGCCGGCATAAAATGATACGCGCCGTTGCTTACGGTAATGGGTGTGTAGCAAATCGAGGAAATCATAAAAGATCTTCTCACTGTGCGACGCGGGAGTGGCAGTGTCTTCCAGCCGCCGACAGATATTACGTACTTGACAGAACATACCCAGGATGAGCGGATAAAGAGTATCTGCGGAATCTCTCAAACCAGGAGCATCGGCGCAAAGACATAGGAGCTCGTAGAAGCGAGTCAACCGCCCGTGCTCATCATCATTGACGGCAATGAAAGCATCACGTATCGCAATCTTTCCCAAGGTACGTTCTGCTAAAACAAGCTGCCTCCAAAAAGATTTGGAAAGCAACAGCCCCACACATCGGAAGCCGGGGCTACGACTTACAATACGACAGGCACAGGGGGCGATGAAACACAACAGGTGTTCACGGTTGAAGCGATAGGACTGTAAGTTGATATCCAATTGCATTTCTCCATCCAGACACAAAAAAAGACAGGGTATGTCTATCTTTACCGGATTATCGTGTGTGCCGAAAAGGTCATTTTCGCGCCAAATCACGAAAGGAGTCACCTCTTTACCCAACTGCAAACGTTGAAGTAATTTATCGAATGTAAATATAGGCTGAATCATACAAATAAACATGCAAATAGGGTCAATAAACTATTTAATCCTCAATAATCGTACGAATATACAAATGAAATACAGAAAAGCACATTTACAAGCGTGAAAAATCTCCGTTACTTTGTATCGAAATCAAATCAGATGACAATGAACAAAAAGTTATTGACTATGGCGCTCTCACTGACGGTTATTCCGTCAGTTCTTTTGGCGCAGAAATCGGCTACGGAACACACTATCCGTGCCAACGAAGCTGTAAAGACGGAACTGAATTTCAACGACCGTCAGGATTATGAAGATGCCAACCGGGGCTTTATCGCAAGTATCGATGGAAACGCTGTACTGGACAAAGAAGGCAAAGTTTCTTATTCTGTGGAAGAATGGGATTTTCTGAAGAGCAATACTCCTCAGACAGCCAACCCGAGTCTGTGGAGACAGTCGCAACTCAACCGCATAAACGGACTGTTTGAAGTGATACCCGACAAACTTTACCAGGTGAGAGGATTCGACATAGCCAACATGACTTTCATCCGTTCTGACAATGGTTGGATTATCATTGACGTGACGACTACAGATGCCGCTGCCAAGGCGGGCTATGACCTCATTAAGAAGCATGTGGCAGACCTACCTGTACAAGGCGTAATTTTCACCCACCCTCATGGCGACCATTACGGAGGTATCGCTGCGGTGAAGGAGGCTTCATCTAAAAAGGATTTCGACATCATCGCTCCCAAAGGCTTCATGGCCTCGGCACAAAACGAAAACGTGCTGGCCGGAGTGGCTATGACCCGCCGTGCCACTTATATGTATGGTTTGCAATTGCAACCGGGTGAAAAAGGTACATTGGGTTGTGGTCTGGGACAGCGTATGTCAACGGGTAGCAAAGGTATCGCCCGCCCTACCATTGAAATAGCAAACACCGGAGAGAAACATACCATTGACGGCGTGGAGATGGAGTTTGTCTATGTACTTGACACAGAAGCTCCCGTGGAAATCATGATTTGGCTTCCGCAATTGAAAGCCTTCTGTACGGCAGAAGATATGACGCACAACATGCATAATCTGCAAACGTTGCGTGGTGCGAAAGTGCGCAACGGACTGCTGTGGAGTAAGGCGGTGGATACGGCTATCGAACGTTACGGAGACCAGGTGGAGGTGTCATTCTCCACCCATCACTGGCCCACTTGGGGCAATGAACGCATCGTGAACTACTGGGAAGCTCAACGTGATATGTATCGCTATCTGCACGACCAGACCCTGCATTTGGCTAACCGTGGGCTGACTCCTGATGAAATTGCCGAAGAGATGAAACTCCCCGCTTCGCTGGCATCGCAGTTCAACTGCCGTGGCTACTACGGTACGCTGAGCCACAACGTCAAGGCGCAGTATGACCTTTACTTCGGCTGGTTCGATGGCAATCCGGCACATCTTAACCCGCTGCCCCCTTCGGAATTGGGTGCCAAGTATGTAGAAGCTATAGGTGGTGCAGATAAAGTGCTCGAAGTGGCCAAGGCCTCGTATGCCAAAGGTGAATACCGCTGGGTAGCTACGCTACTGGATAATCTCGTTTTTGCCGAACCCGAAAACAAAGAAGCACGCCAGTTGTTGGCCGACACATATTCCCAATTAGGCTATCAGGCGGAAAGCGGTCCGTGGCGTAACTTCTACTTGACTGGGGCTCAAGATTTATTCAAGAAGAATGTGCCTTACACATCAAAACTCATCAATGACGGTGTATTGTCCCAGATGGATATGGGCACTTTGCTCGACTACTGCGCAATCCAGTTGAACGGGGAGAAAGCTGGCGGAAAGGAAGCTGTTATCAACATTAACTTCACAGATACGAAAGAGAAGGTGATGCTGATGCTCAATAATGGGGTGTTGAATCACCGCCTTGGCAGCCAGGATAAAAAAGCTGACCTGACCATGGAGATTGCGAAAATGGATTTCGTCAAACTGTTCTTCGGCAGAACGGATTTACAAACTTTGCATAAGACGAACAAGGTGAAAACTACCGGAGACACCAAAGCTATAGATATTATCCGTAGTGCCTGCGAACCGGCAGATCCTAACTTCAACATTGTGTTGCCGTAAACAGGAACAATATATTGATTTTTAACATGGCGGGTACATAGATGTGTATCCGCCTTTTTCGTATCATCGCATGTGACTAAGTTTGCATCAGCAGACATAGCAAATTTGTTCTCCTGTCTCCTCCCTCAAAATGATCAAAAGCCACTAATAGAAGGATCTGGTACAAAACTATGTACTTCTTTCGATTTCAAACACTTTGCATTATTTTCTCCAAAGCCATCTGTATGTGAGCGAGTTTTCGTATATTTGTTCTCTAATTGATGATTATAACTGAAGATAAAGTTCCTGCCGTCGATTGAATTTATTATTGGGTCGGTGAGAATGGGGAATACGATTTTATTTATACTAAGCTAAACGAACAAATTCGTTTGTTTTTCGTTTTGCTATCGAACTGTGTTTTATTATGGTCGAGATAAAAAAAGGGCATCTGTTGAAAGCTGTACTCTTCGATATGGACGGCGTATTATTCGATTCGATGAAGAATCATACGTTAGCTTGGTATAGAGCTTTGTCTTCCCGGGAGATCCCTTGTGAAAGAGATGAATTTTATCAATATGAGGGAGCTACAGCCGAATGGACAATTAATTTGATTTTTGAACGGACCTATCACCGGCAAGCGACTAAGCAGGAGATTGAAGAACTATATACCTTAAAAAGTAAATATTTTAATGAGCTGCCCGAGGCCGGGCCTATGCCAGGTGCCAAAGAGGTTTTGAAGATTGTCCGGGAGCACGGTTTATTGCCCGTTGTCGTTACCGGTTCCGGTCAACAATCGTTGTTGAAACGGTTGACCGAAGAATATGCCGGTTTTGTCGATGCTTCGACTTTGGTGACCGCTTTCGATGTCGAGCATGGTAAACCCCATCCGGAACCTTACCTGAAAGGCCTGCAAAAAGCACATGCTATGCCCGACGAAGCTTTCATTATAGAAAATGCCCCTTTGGGGGTAAAAGCCGGTGTAGCGGCTGGAGTTTTCACTATCGCCGTAAATACAGGGCCTATTCCTGAAAAACAATTGCAAGAGGCCGGAGCTGACTTGATCTATCCGGATATGTCGGCTTTACAAAAGTATTTGCCGCAACTATTGGCCGGACATCATAACCGGGCCTGAATTTTCCGGATTGCTAATCTATCGTATATCCAGAGAAATAGGTTTGAACAAAACCCATTGCCAATATAACCACCCATATCCCGGAAGGATTGCATTTCTCCCAGAATAAATGAGTTAATTCTTGACCCGATAGCTGGAATTGCCGGGCTACTTCTTCAAAATAAGCATTGTTCGAAAGCTGATCCGATAGTTGTAAGCCCTTCTCTGCTACTAGTTTCCGCGCCATAACTACTTTATCCGACATTTGCTGATAGACGCCTCCGGAAATAATACCGGCAAACACCTTTCCTAGAAACACTGGTATAAAAGAAGGTGTTTATATACATGTTTACCTTAAACGCAGATATATTTTTTCTTTCTATTCCGATTTCGGGTTTTATACCGTCAGACCGGGTCGTCTGGAACGGTCCGCTAAGGCTTTCCTTCTCTGACCGGCGGAACTCCTCACTCCGTTCGTCAGTGATAGAAAAAGCCAGTGTAAAGGCATGGGGACTGAACGTTACTTACGGCTTCAAGAAACCAAAGAAAAATCGGGCTTTGTCCATGCCTTTTCAAAGTTATAAATTATCGAATTATTAATTAATGTACAAATGTACGACTGAATAATTCTACTATAAATCGGGACATTGCTGCAAAATGGATTGCATAATGACAGCTGCAGCCTCGGCATCGGCCAGGGCATGGTGATGATTTTTCAGATCATATCCGCAAAAGGAGGAAACGGTATGCAACTGATAATTTTCCAGTCCTTTAAATAATTTCCGGGAAAGGCGGTAGGTACAGTAAAAGGAGTAACCGGGATAATCCATTTCGTAAAGCCGAAAGACAGCTTTCAGGCATCCCTCGTCGAACATGCTATTGTGAGCCACCAAAGGTATCCCTTCAATCATCGGAGCAATTTCCCGCCATACCGTAGGAAAAGCCAGAGCTTCCTCGGTATCCTCCCGACTCAAACCGTGAATAGCTGTATTACGCCGGGAATAAAAATTCGGTGCAGGATGAATCAGACTGTAAAACCGGTCTTCGATCACCCCCCGGTTCATCACGACGATCCCCACCGAACAAACACTGGTCTGCTGCCAATTGGCTGTCTCGAAATCTATTGCAGCAAATTTCTCCATTTTTACTTCAGCATTTATTTAGACAAAAATACATCATTAAAGCTTAAGATTTTCAAAACCCAGGCAACTGCATGACTACTGTGGGTATCAGTAACAGAAAACCCAGGACGACAAACAACAGGAGGATTTTGGCAAACCATTTTACCCACACCTCATAGGGAATGCGGGCGATTCCCAAAGCACCGATCAATACGGCGGAGGTGGGCGTGATCATATTGGTAAAGCCATCACCGAACTGGAAAGCCATCACTGTAGCCTGCCGGGAAATACCGATGACATCCGAGAAGGGAGCCATAATCGGCATCGTCAAAGCAGCTTTGGCCGATCCCGAAGGGATAATGATATTGATCAGCGTCTGAATTACATACATCGCACCAACCGAAGCCACTCTTCCGGCCTCGTTCATCAGGGAAGCCAAGGCATGTAATATAGGATCGATAATACGCCCGTCCTGCAAAATCTGGATGATACCTCCGGCCAGTCCGACCACAATAGCCGCCGATAAGATATCTTTGGCTCCTTCGAGAAACAATTTGATGATGCTGTCGGTATCTTTGCCCGCAGCATACCCCGTCAACACTCCCATCGCCAGAAAAATCGCCGAAATTTCGGGCAGATACCAACCATGCCCCATCACTCCGATCACCAGAAAAATGACCGTAAAAGCCAGGATAGAAAGGATAAAAAAATGGAAAGATTTCCGTAGCCCCAACCATCCGAACAAAGCGAACAAAACCGTACCGACCGGTACAGCATAAAAAGTGACCGAAGCATTCCCCAAACTAAAAGTAGTAACCGGATAAACGACAGCAAAAATAATCAGAGACACGAGAATCAATCCATACACGATATAAGAAGCCACCGGGATCGTATAAGCAACCTCTTCGCCACTTTCGGTACGGCGATTCCGCCAATATTCGTCGGCCCGATACATCGGGGAAAGGGTCGGATTGCGTTTCACCCGGGCCGCATAGATCAACACACAGGCAACTAAAATCACGGTGAGCAAAAACCAGCAAAACAAGCGGTATTCAAAACCGGAAAACAAAGGTAAACCGGAAAGTCCCTGAGCGATACCGATGGTAAACGGATTCAGGATCGCTCCGGCAAATCCCACGTGGGCCGCAACATAGACCATACACAATCCGGTAATCGAATCATACCCCATCGAAATAGCCAAAGGTACAATGATAATCACAAAAGCCAGCGTTTCTTCGCTCATACCGAAAACAGCCCCGAACATACTGAACAAGAAGATAATCATAGCGATCACCAGATTGTTCACCCCGATCCGCTTCATAAAACGATGCCGTTCCAATCCCTGCGTAAAACGCAAAAAAGAAAAAATCCCGACATCGATCGCCCGGCTATTGTTCATAATCTGAAAAGCCCCGCCGATAATCAGTAAAAAGGCTATGATTCCGGCCTGCTTCTCAAATCCTTGCAACAAAGCGGAAAATACCTGCCAGGTCTGTGGAACCGATTCCACCGCATGATAAGAATTATCGACAATCACCGACCGGGTCGTTCCGTTGACCTCGACGGTATGGCGACTATACTCTCCCGCCGGAATAATCCAGGACAAGACGGCACAAAGCAGAATAATCGAAAAAATAATCGTATAAGTATGAGGAATCTTTTTCAGCATAGCACATTAAATAATTAAACTTTTACGACACGCATACGGTGAGGGAACAAAGGTATATATATTTTTTTATTGATCTATGTTTTATTCTACACATCGCGGGAAAAATCGGTTAGACGATTAACAATCCGGGGAACAGTTTTTGTCGTACAACAAATTATTGCGAAATTTGCAATTCCAGAGACATCCTGGGCATAGGCACTTTCGTCCGACAAAAAACGAGTTAGAAATGTATACAGCAATCAGAAAAATCATTGAAGCAGCCTGGGAGAACCGGGAATTATTGAAGAAAGAAGAGACCCGGTCGGCTATCGATCAGGTAATCGGGTTACTGGACAAAGGGAAATTGCGCACGGCTACTCCAACCGACGAAGGTTGGCAAGTGAACGAATGGGTAAAAAAAGCGGTTATCTTATATTTTCCAACCCAACCCATGTCGACCATGACCACGGGACCATTCGAGTATCACGATAAGATCCGGCTCAAACAAGATTATGCAGAATTAGGAGTACGGGTAGTTCCTCCGGCTGCCGCCCGCTATGGAGCCTATGTCGCCCCGGGAGTGGTGATGATGCCTTCCTATGTCAATATCGGTGCTTATGTCGATTCGGGAACGATGGTAGACACCTGGGCGACTGTCGGTTCGTGTGCCCAGATCGGGAAAAATGTACATCTCAGCGGAGGAGTCGGAATCGGAGGAGTATTGGAACCGGTACAAGCTGCACCGGTCATTATCGAGGACAACTGCTTCATCGGTTCGCGTTGTATTATTGTGGAAGGTGCCCATCTGGAAGAAGAAGTCGTGCTGGGTGCGAATACGGTAATCACCGCCTCGACCAGGATCATCGACGTCACGGGAAATGAACCGATAGAATACCAGGGTTATGTGCCGGCCCGGTCCGTCGTGATCCCCGGTTCCCGAAAAAAACAATTTCCTGCCGGCGAATACGAAGTGCCTTGTGCGCTGATCATCGGAAAAAGAAAAGCATCTACCGACCTGAAAACCTCGTTGAACAGTGCATTACGGGAATTCGACGTGCCGGTATAAGAGATATAAAACAGATTCAGATTATTAAGATTAGAAATATATGGAGAAAATTAAAGCAGCCGTTATCGGATACGGCAATATCGGGAGATATGTAATAGAAGCTCTTCAAGTTGCTCCCGATTTCGAGATCGTGGGTGTTGTGCGCCGGAATGCCGCCGATGTACCGGCAGAATTGGACAAATACAAAGTAGTAAGCCATCTGCAGGATTTGGAAGGGGTTCAGGTAGCTATTTTATGTAACCCGACCCGCAGCGTGGAACACTATGCAACCGAAGCCCTCCGGCTAGGTATCAATACGGTAGACAGTTTCGACATACACACTCAAACCGTCGATTTACACCGCACTTTGGGAGAAGTGGCCCGCAAACACCATGCAGTGTCCATTATGTCGGCCGGCTGGGACCCGGGGACGGATTCCGTAATACGCGCATTATTGGAAGCCTGTGCACCCAAGGGGTTGACTTATACCAACTTCGGTCCGGGCATGAGTATGGGACATACAGTAGCCGTTAAAGCAATCGAAGGAGTAAAGGCCGCCCTGTCTATGACTATCCCCACGGGAACCGGGATTCATCGCAGAATGGTATATATCGAACTTCAGGAAGGATATCCCTTCGGTGAAGTTGCACAAAAGATCAAAAACGATCCCTATTTCGCCCATGACGAAACCCACGTGATGCAGGTGGAAAACGTAGACACATTGCTCGACATGGGGCACGGCGTGAACCTCACCCGGAAAGGGGTATCCGGTAAAACGCAAAACCAGTTGTTTGAATTCAACATGCACATCAACAACCCGGCCCTGACGGCACAAATCATGGTATCGGCCGCCCGTGCCACCATACGCCAGCAACCGGGCTGCTACTCTCTCATCGAAATTCCAATGATCGATATGCTTTACGGCGACCGGGAAGAACTTATCAGGCATCTAGTATAAAAAGATGCCTGATACCTTTCCCCGGAATATTTGGCAATGAATCGGAATCTAAATCCGCAAAGACAATCAAGGCAGATGCTCGAGTCTGCTTTTCAGCAGGTCACCCGATGAAGGACGGGCTGTTTTATAATCCAGCAATGTCCCGTCTTTTCCATAGAGCAGGAAATGGGGAATGCCTTTGACATTCATCATATCGGCGAAAGCCTCGTCGCGGACGAGCCATTGATTTCCGTGCATATGGAGCTGTTCCATTTGCTTTTCCCAGTTTTCGCGTTTGGTATCCAAAGAAATGCTGACAAATACAATGTCCCGACGGTTCAAATCCTTTTCCAATTTCTGGAGGTGGGGGACTTCCGCCACACAGGGAGCGCACCACGATGCCCAAAGATCAATGTAGATATATTTGCCGGCAAATTCAGTGAGACGATGCTCCTGACCGTTCTTATCTTCAAATACAGCGTCGGGCAAGGGAGCACCGGGAGAGGCATAACGTTTGTCGCGAAATTTCCGGATAAGTTGTTCCTTATCGGGTCGGTCACTGCAAAGTTTGTCGAGGCGTGCCAGATGCTCCCCGGAATAAGGATGCCGGCGGATATAGTCTTCGATGATTCTCCGGGTGATGTTTTCCCGGATGGAAGAAATGCGGAACCGCTCTTGCAGGAGACGGATTTGGTCTTCGGGTTCCGGGGCGTTTTGTTGCAAGTATTCGCTGATATAGAGGTCACTGCCGTATAACAGTTTCCAATAAGGCACATCCAGGGCCTGGGAGATGACAGGCAAAGCGGAGGCGAGCGCTGCAGGTATGCTGTCGCGGAACAATCCGTGGGCAAGATTCAGACATTCGATGTTTGCCCAGGCGGAAAGGTAACCGGCAGTCGTTGAATCGAGCCGCTCCCGTTCGGTAATACGTTGGACTTCGCATGGAAACCGGGCGAGGCGGGAAGCGAGTTCCGTTCCGGCAGGCGGATTGCTCCAAAGGGTTCGGCTTTGGTTGAGCGACCATTCCCGGAAGGCCTGCAATGCCCGGTTGTCCGGATCTGTAGCACCGATGGACGTCTGGCCGCCGGTAAGATGGAAATCAAGGTCTACGGAGGCATTGGCTTGCAGGGCGACAGGAGTCACGAATTGCCAGCGCTCTTCCCCGGTGACAGCTACGCCGAAGAGATTACAAAAAACCACCTCCCGAAAAGGAATAGTTGTGGAAAAATACCCGGCACTATCCACCTTAACATAGAGTAGTGTGTCCTCCATCTGAATACCGAGCATATCGACAACGGTATTGCTGTCCATATAGAGAGTGCCGCAAAGAGTATACTCCTGTTTGTTCCGACAAGCAAAACAAAGCAGGATGAAGAGATAAATGAATGTCTTTTTCATGGATATTGTTTCAAAAAGAGGAGAACGCGCCGAAAGACTTTTCCTCTCAAGGCACATTCTCCAGTTCGCAATAAGAAAATAATTACCGGGGTTTATAAACTACTTTCAAGGGCTTGTATGCCACGTTCAAATAGGGAGAATCTCCTTCGTTTTTACCGGTGTTGCAATTCAACAGATAAAACGAACCGTTCAAACCACTTGCCTGAGGTTGATAGACGCCAACATAAAGCTGCTGGTTATCCGGACTGACGGCAAGACTGGTAATTTCAGCCCCTTCCAAGTCATCCAACGTGCGCCAAGGTTCGGTCGGGAACGAAGTGGCGGTATTGTAATACCAACGATAGATTTTATTGCCGGAAGCATAAAACAAACATTGGTAGGTCGTGTTGGAAACATAAGGGCTTTCCGAAGTGAGTGCCGGAGTACCGTTAATGACCACTTGATTATCGGATAGTCCGAAACTTTGTTGGGTGTAATCGCTATTCCATATTGTCCAGGTATATGCAATAGAGGTTTTCATAAAGACACCGTCTTTGCAAGTAATCATGGTAAAATAATTTCCATCCCGCTCATAAAGCGCTATCGGAGAATGACCTCTGAAATCCAATCCTTGGTCGGCAGCCGAATATTCATAGTAATAATTGTAGAAATCGACAATAGTCTCTTTTTCCATATCCCAAAAGATAATCGCATCCTGATAACCTAACCCTTTTGCCAAAACCACATTTTTATCGTAGGTAGACGCCATTTGCCGGCCATAATTTACAATCAATCCTTCCAATGTGGCCATTTTATATATTTTACGGCTTTCCGATATAACAGGCGACGCCGCACCCGTTCCATCCACGACAAGCAATCGCTCCGGAATGAAATCCGGATTGCCGTCGGTAATGATATTCTCCACGTTCAGCATTTTACTGTTCAAGGCATATACGGAAGGCTTATCCTTAAAACTGATAAAAAGTTGTTTGTCCCGTTGTCTGAAGTCGGTGGGCTGGCGTGGAAATTCCACGCCCGGATTATTCACCGCCAAGCAATTGGTCGTGAAAAAACGCTTTTTCCCTTCGGCAATTTCCCTGTCGCTCAATTCCCGCATAATGGAAAGCAAAGGTTCACCTTCGGAGTTGTCACTCAGGATAGCGATACCTTTTTCGTAGGCGGAATTGATGTTCAGGGTAAATTCGTAAAAACTGCTGCCGTGCTCGTTGCTGATTTTCAACCGTGCCGGGAACGCCCCCAATTCATTACCCGTAAAACGAAGTGCGGAGGAGTCGGAATAAAATTTGTAATTCACCTCCCATTCATACGTAAGGGGCAATTGCCGTTCGCTTTGGCTGACCAACCCTTCAGTAGGAATAAGCAATTCCTCGTTTTGGTCGATGTTGTAGACTTTCTGCATTTTCAGCGTATCGATACTGATTTCTGAAATGCGCACCGTATCCACAGTCGTTTCATCTTCGAAACAGCCGGCAAACAACGGCAAGCAAAGGATAAAGAACAGATATTTCAATGTTTTCATGATATTTTTCTTTTTCGGTTATTATACATTGGGCTTCGGAAAGGTGGTCACACCCAATTCCGGATGTGCCTGAAAGTATTCATACATAGGGCCGCATACGTATTTCTGAAGAGCATAGTTAAAATCCCAGTCCCAACCTCCGAAATCCTGTTCTCCCCAACCGGTATTGTATTTTTGATCCAAATTCTCTCCGTATCTTTCCACCAGCGCTCTATAGGTTGCCGGCAACGTCTCTTCCAACCGGTGGAAAAAATCCATGAAAGTGACATACACCACCGGATTCCAGGGCCCCATATTACTTTCCGACCAGCCAAAACTTCCGTTCCACGTCGTCCAGTTCGGTTTGCTGACAACATTATTGAAAGTGATGATGGCTTCGCAACTGATTTCTTTCTCGGTTTGTGCCGTGGGATTGAAATAATCGTTCGGCAACAGGCGGAACGCTACCGTCCATTCGGTGTCTCCGAGGGCAGAGCGTTTGAGGGTAACAGGCACTACGGCATTAACGGAATCTTTCTCCAGGGTGAGTTGTTCCGGCACCGTATAATGCAAAGGCGATTCGGCATTGGTGCGTTTATCTACTACCTCGATTTTAAAGTTACGGGCCACCTCTTTCACAGATGCCCCGATAATGCGTACCGGAAGCTCAACCACATGCTCTGTGGTACTCAACGGAGTCACACCGAAAGAGTAGTTAACGGAGTCCTGGGTGAAATAGATGTCGATAACCGAGTCATCGAAAGTCGGATAATCCGTTTCATGGCAAGAGGCTATACACAAGCCGATGAATAGAAATAATATCGTATGTTTCATGGTTTTCTGTTTTATTGTTTAACATCATAGACTTCGTTTCGATAGTTGAATTCCTCCTCGGGGACAGGTACCGTATAGATACTATTGGCGGCCGGGAGAATCTCGCCCGTGATAGCCTGAATGTCGAGGTTAAGACGCTTCATATTGAAAAAAGTCTGTCCTTCACCGACAAATTCCTTGTAGCGTTCTTGTGTGATTTTTTCTATGGTCAGCGATTCGGCGGGTATGCGGTCATCCAATGCCACAAGCCCGCGGCTTTCCAATACGGCATTAAAATAATCGGCGGCTTTCGGATCATTTTTGCGCAAGAGACATTCGGCAGCGATGTAATACATCTCCGGCAACCGGATCAGGTTAACACCCGGAATCTGTCCAGCCGGACGATTATTGCCGGTACTCAGTTGATAAGGGTCTGTCAGTTTGACAAACCGGAGGTTATTGCTGATGGTCTGGAACCAGGCCGCCCAACGATAATCGTTTTCTCCGCCTCCCTGCTGATACACGGTGGCGATACCGTTCCACGGGTTGAGACTTTTGAAAGAAACAGCGTCATACAAATCTTCTTTCGTACGGGTGTAAAAACTCTCTTTGGCATACAACCCGAAAATGGTTTCTTTTTGCGAAAGAGCACCGATAACATCCCCTGCGATTTCAGTTTTTTCCACTAATTCCAAACCGCCTTCACGGATGACTTTATCGGCATAATAGAAAGCACTGTCGATATTCCCCTGAGTGAGGTATACACGGGCCAGCGTGGCACGCGCTGCCTGAAGATTAAAGTGGATGGACTGGTCCAGAAAGAAACCGTCTTCCGGGGAAGCCGCCTCATAAAGTTTTTCGTTGTCCAACAATTTCTCAGCCGCACGCAGGTCTGCAATAATGCGCTCGTACACTTTTGTTTTGGGCAGTATATCCGACGGTTTCAGAGAGAATGCCGTATTATAAACGATACCGCGGGTCTTGGCGTCGGTTGCCTGGTCGGCATAGAGACGCAGAAGGTCGAAATGCATATAGGCACGAAGTCCTAAGGCCTCCCCTTTATAGATGTCGTAAAATTCAAGGGTCTCGGGAGATTGGTTTTCCAGATTAACCAAAATATTGTTGGCATACGAGATATTCTGATACATGGTGCTCCAAATATCGGAAAACACCTTGGTAACTTCCGGATTCTCCTTGTATTTGAAGGCAGACAGGTCCGTAATGTCACTGTTGCCCGGACAATTGAAATACTGTGCCAGCACATCCATGACATAATAAGTCATATAAGCGCCATAAGCTTTGTCATTGCGCATGGAAGCATAAACCCCGTAAAGGGCGTTTTCAAAACCTTTGCGTTCAGAGAGGAGGTCTTTGCCGACTATCTCTCCTTTGGGGTGTACATCGAGAAAATTGTCGCACGAGGTAGCCAACACCATGAGGCCAAGCCCGCAAATCATATTTTTTATATTGAGTTTCATGATTCTGAAATTAGAAAGTGGTACTTAAGGTAAATTCAAATCCGTTGCCGTAGAGATAATCGAGCCCCCGTTCGACTTTCACGTTCGAAAAGCGCAGGATATCCGACAGATTAACGCCCAAGCGCAGATTTCGGAGCATCATCTTCTGACAGATACGTTGCGGAAATTCGTATCCAAGATTCACGGAAGTGATGGTGAGCACGTTTTCTTTTTCCACAAAACGGTCGGTCTGCTGTGGAACGCTGTGTTCGGTGATATTGCGATACAGGGCAATATCGCCGACCTCCTTCCAACGGCTGTCAAATGCACGGCGATCCACATTAGTCCGCCCTGTAGTCCCTTCCACACGGCTGGCCCGGGTCACATTATAAAGATAACCGCCGCATTTGAAAGAGCCCATAATATAAAGACTGAAACCTTTATAGAAAACATTGGTATAGACATTGCCGTAAAAACGGGGGTCGGTATCGCCGACAACCACTTTATCGTCCGCCGAGTAGGTGAAAGTGCGGGTACCGTCCAATTTGATGAACACCTCGCGTCCGGTAGCCGGGTCGATACCTGCCGACCGCACGACTTTCAGGGCGGAAGTCGATTCGCCCTCTTCATACTGTGCCAGCGGAGCAGGAGTCTGACGGGTTGGAGCCACGTCATTGTTCAGTTCATTCTGACGTTTCAAGGCATTACTGATTTTCAGGATACGGTTTTTATTGGTGGAACCGTTCATCCCCAATTGCCACCATACGTCATTCCGCTGAATGATAAACCCGTCGACAGAAAATTCGAAGCCTTTGTTTTCCATCTCCCCGATGTTTTGTTTACCACTGACCACCCCGGTAGACGGAGCGATACTGGCATCCAGCACTAAGTCTTTCGTCCTTTTGAGATAAAAATCGAGGGTGGCGTTCAACCTGCGATCGAAAAGGCTGATATCTGCACCGATATTGTAGGAAAATTCCCGCTCCCATTTCAAATCATCGTTACCGATGGTTTGCGGAATGGCGCCGATACCATGCAAATATTCCAAGGTGTTTTCGTATTTGTACATGGTGATAGACTGGAAAGGCTCGAAATTGACTTTACCCGTATACCCCACGCTACCACGTATTTTCAACAAATTCAACTTCTCGAATTTCAGGAAATTTTCATTGTGCAGGTTCCAACCGAGCCCCCCAGACCAAAATTGCCCATACCGTTGGTTGCTTCCAAATTTAGAGGAACCGGAAAGACGGTATACAAAATCGGCATAGTAGCGATTGTTATACATATAGTTAGCATTGGCAAAGAAGCCGACTTCCGTACTGAGGTCCTGATTCCCGGAAGGTTTGTTCTTGCTGTCTGTCGGATACCCGGTGGCATGACCTATGAAGTTCAAAGCATCGTCATAGAATCCAGCGGCTTTCAGAGAGGAGTTCTCACTTCTGTTCTTGCGGATTTCCGCTCCGATAATCATACTGATTAAACTGTTGTTTTCCGTCAGCTTATTGAAAGCGCCGTTGATATTCCCCGCCCAGTCCACCGAGCGGCTGTTGCTGATTTCCAAGCGTCCTTTTTTGGTGATATCCGTCTCATCTTTGAATGCTTTGGAATCGGGCGATATGTATTTTTCTCCGTTGCCTTCAGAAACGGCGATATTGAAGTTACCGGTAATGCGGAACAAATCATTGATATCCCAGCGTATGTCTGTTGTATTGGTAATGCTTTTGTTGCTATTCAATGTGAAATTACCCAATTTGGCGTCTATCATCGGATTCCAGTTGTCCCACGAGAGGTTTCTGTTGGGATTGCCGTATTCATCGTATATCCGGTCATAAGGATTTTGGTCGATCCAGTTGCGGAAGCTGCCATAGGGGGTATCTTTCGTGTCCGTTTCGTTGTAGTTGGTACGATTGGAGAAAGTCAGTTGGTTGGGCAAGTGGTATTCCAATTTGAACCCGAGAGCATACCGGCGGCGATAGTCGTCTTTCATGACTCCTTGCGTATTGTTGAAACGTCCGGACAGTTCGTAACGGATGTTGGACGCTCCTCCGTAGATGCGCAAGGAATGGTCATGGGAGAATGCCGTGCGGGCAGGCTGTGAAAGCCAGTCGCTGTCTACTCCACGGGCTACTTCTTTGTATCGTTCGTTGTATAGCTGATCGAGACGATATTGTTCTTTATCCATATCCACACTGCCCCAACGGTCCTGTTCTGGGGTATAAAGTCCGGAAAGTTTTTCATATTCCAGTTTTTCCCGGGCATTCAAGAGATCGTAATCTTTCAGGTAAGGGAATTGGACGTTACCGGTAAGGTTGTAATTGACCCGGATATTTCCCTCTGCCAGTTTTTTACGCTCGATGACGATGACACCATTGGCGGCGCGGCTTCCGTATAAAGCAGTTGCGGAGGCATCTTTAAGTACGGTGATGTTCTCGATTTCGTTCATGTCGAGGTCATATAATTCTTCCATACTGATTTCCACCCCGTCCAGCATAATGGTGGGTTGGTTCACAACACGCGTGCCGGAAGAGAAAGAACTCATACCACGTAATAAAAGTTCAGGCACGCGATTGGGATTAGAACCGAGATCACTACGCTCCACTAAGTTCAATCCCGGAGTCAGAGCGCTGATAGCTGCAATGATATTGGTATTTGAAACCGATTTCAATTGGTCGTTGGTGATGGTTTTTACTGCACCGGTGTAACTGTTTTTGGATTTGGTGAAATAGCCGTTCACCACAACTTCGTCCATCTCAGCGACTTCCTCTTCCAGGCGTACGGTCATCTCTTTATCGGTCTGGACGGGAAGCGTGACGGACTTATAACCGACGAAAGTGAAGGTCAGTTCCCGAATATCTTCCGGCAAATTCACAGTGAACAACCCATCGGCATCGGTAGCAGCACCCGTTACGGCACCGCCTCCGTCCATGGCAACAACAGTAACCCCCGGCATAGGTTGTCCGGTTTTGGCGTCGATAACATGCCCCCGTACTTTCACTACTTGCGGCACCTGAGGTGCGGCTGCAAGTGCTTTGATAATGATGGTGTTGTTTTGAATTTCATAGTCCAGCGCGTTCCCTTGCAGACAAGCCCGCATAACTTCGTGAATATCGTCACTATCAATACGAAGACTTACCATACGATTGTTTTTCACCAGCTCATTACTGTAAAGAATGTTGAAACCGCTTTGCTGTTGTATCAGCTTTAATACTTCGGTCAACTGTTTGTCCTTCAGGTTCAGCGACACTTTCGTCTGCTGTGCCTTACTCGGGATAGCCGAAGTGTTCAACACCAAGGCCAAGCTAAAGAATAACAATAGCTTCATGGTTAATCGGATTTTTTTCATAATTCAAAATGTTTAGTATTAATTCGCACACTATTTTTTAGACACTATCACCGTGTCATCGCTAATAGTAAAGGAAATATCGTAGGCTTTCTCTATCATGCGGAGAAGGGTAGAGATCTGGTCGAAACGTCCTACATTTCCGGTAAAGCGATAGCCGGCAACCTGAGGATCCCGGAAGAATATTTTCACATCATACCAACGTCCGAGTTGTTTTAATATTTCTTCCAATGTCTCGTTTTCAAAGACAAAACGCCCGTGTATCCATCCTAAAGAAACTTGCGGGTCGACCGTATGAATCCGCATCCGGCCATCGTGGGTAGTATAAATACATTGTTCATCGGGACGCAACAGCGCAGTATGCGCCGATTCACGCTCCTTTATTTGTACAGAACCGGAAACAAGAGTAGTGAATATAGCCTGATCATCGGTGTATGCTTTGATATTGAATTTAGTGCCTAATACCTGGACTTCCATTCCCCCGGTCATTACGATAAAAGGTTTCAGAGAATCGAAAGCTACTTCAAAATAGGCTTCTCCTTCTAAATGAACAACTCTCTTTTCGCCCGCAAAGACCAACGGAAAATGCAACTTTGTGTTGGAATTCAGATAAACGCGACTTCCGTCTTCAAGAACGAGCTTGTATTCCCCACCCCTCGGCACGACAAGGGTCTGATACTCTTCCGTGGCAACCGAAGCCGGTTGACCGGATTTGATGGTCAGGGTGTTGTCTTTGTTATCCAATCTGACGTCAGAATCTTGTTGTGGAGAGAAGTTCCGTTCATCTTCCAGATTTACCGTTTCTCCGGATGCAAAAACCAAAAATGCCCTGGCTGAACCCGGAAGCGGTTCCGTCTGCCAAACCATGGGGATAGAAACAGAAGGAGACTGTTTCCAATACAGGTAAACGGCAGTGCTGATCATAGCTAATAACAAAACAGCAGCAGCATAACGGATTATGTTCCGGAAATAAGATCTCTTTCTTAAATACAGCCGTTTTTCCAGGCATTCCCAAGTCCGCTCCGGATGTAACTGTCCATACAGATTTTTCTTGTCATCCAAATTTCTTCGGGATAACGAAAGATACAACACGCGATTTGCCTCTATTGTTAACCAACGGTCCAACTCCTCTTGCTCGGCTTCCGTCAATTGCCCTTTCAGGCTTTTTATTATCAGTTGTGAGATGTAAAATGGGTATTTCGAATATTTCATTTTCTTTCCGCTTTTTATGTAATACAACTAAGCGGATATGGTGGGTGAAAAAATGAAAAAAAATTGTTTAGAAAACTTCATTTCTGAAGCAAAAAGAGCAGGCAGGTGATTTCGTAAATGTAGTCTTTGAGCGTTCTGTAGGCTATTTTTTTCTGAGTTTTTACGGTATTGACAGAAATATTCAGTTCTTTGGCAATCTCATCATTGTTTTTGCCTTGTATGGCAAGAATGAAAATTCGTTTACATTTGGGCGGAAGATTTTCCTGGGTTTTAAGCAATATCCGCTCCACTTCTTCCTCTATAATGAAATATTCGAATAAAGTTTTGTCTTCTAAATCGTGCAAACTCTGCTCGTAACGTAACCTGATTTTTTGATGTTTTATATAATTCAAGACAGTATTGCGGGTCACGGAATAAAGGAAAGATTTAATGTGTATAACTGATTCCATTTCTTCCCGATGATTCCAAAGTGCACAAAAGGCTTCCTGCACAATATCTTCTGAAGCATCCAGATTATTTAAAAACCGGTTGGTAAAAAGGCACAACGAATGATACAGACCATCGAAAACGGTCTTGAAAATCAAGCTATCTCCTTGCCTGAAACGTTCCATATCCAATGTCACACCTTCCACCGAACAACTTTTTAAGAAAAACAGTGTAAATATATATTTTCCTCCGGATACCCACCAACTATTCCACAACTAAACTGAAAAATAATCCCTTCATAGCCGAAAAACAAACGAAAAACTTCGTATTTTCGCCCTTTGAAATCTATATTATATGAACGATAAACTCAAAGAGGAAATCCGGAAAACGCTGGGAATCCTGAAAAACGGAGGTGTAATTCTTTATCCGACCGATACGATCTGGGGATTGGGTTGTGACGCCACTAATCCGGAAGCTGTCAAACGGATTTATGACATCAAAAAACGGGCCGACAACAAATCGATGCTTGTATTGTTGGACGATGCAGGGAAAATAGCTTCCTATGCCGACGTCCCGGATATAGCCCTCGATTTGATCGAAGTGGCCGACAAACCGACAACTATCATCTATCCGGGTGCTAAACGTCTGGCACCCAATCTGATCGCAGAAGACGGTACGATCGGTATCCGGATTACGCGGGAAGAATTTACCCGATCTTTAATTTTCCGTTATAATAAACCCATCGTTTCGACTTCGGCCAATATCAGCGGCGAACCCTCCCCTCATTTTTTCGGGGAAATCAGTGAGGAGATCAAAAATGCAGTAGACTATATCGTAGATTATCGCCGCAACGATCATAAACCGGCAGCTCCCTCGAGTATTATCAAACTGGGAATGGGCGGGGAGATTCAAATTATCCGGAAATAATCTTTAGCTCTTGACTTTAAACATTCGACTTTAATTATGGCTTTGATTTTAAATATAGATACCTCTACTTCTGTCTGCTCGGTAGCCTTAGCCCGGGACGGAAAAATGATTGCCTTGAAAGAAAATAACGAGGGATTGAACCACTCGGTTTTATTAGGCACTTACATCGACGAAATCCTAAAAGACAATCACATGGATGCCCATTGTCTGGATGCCGTTGCGATCAGTATGGGCCCGGGATCGTATACCGGATTACGCATCGGAGTATCTATGGCGAAAGGAGTATGTTTCGGAGCAGGTAAACCTCTGATCGCCGTACCGACCTTACAAGCACTGGCCTTATCGGTATCGGAACGGATACGGGAAGAAGCGCTGTATTGCCCGATGATCGACGCCCGCCGGATGGAAGTCTATACCGCTTTTTTCGACCGTAACAACCAACAGGTCATCGATACCAAAGCAGAAATCGTCGACGAAAATTCGTTTGCCGATTTATTGGCCGGACATAAAATTTATTTTTTCGGAAATGGCAGCGACAAAGTCAGGATGCTCCTTACCGCTCCTAATGCTCATTTTATGGGGCAAGTAGAAACCTCTGCCCGGCACATGATCCCCCTTGCAGAGGAGCTGTTCGGCCGGCAAGAATTTGTCGATGTCGCCTACTTCGAACCGTTTTATCTCAAAGATTTTATTGCCACGACTCCGAAGAAAAAAGTGATTTGATCCAATTTTCGCCGGCATATCGGGTTTTGAATTTTTCGATTATATTTTTTATAAAAATATAGGAAATCATCTGTTAAAAGTTAACTTTGCAAATTCGATTTACGATATACCGTAAATTGCAATTTTAATTTTCAAAAAACAGAATGATGAAAACAAAACTTTTTACCCTGGTATTTGCAGTCCTTGTTTTAGGGGCTTGTAAAAAAGAGATTAAGCTGGATGTTAAACAAATCCATCTGACCGACACGACCGGACAATGGGACATCAAAATCGACCGTCCTGCCTTCTCGACTACAGATGCTGAAACTGAAAAAAGCTGTGTCAAATTCAACGACGAGGTCAACGGGCTGATCAACGGTATTCATGCAGCCTTTATCGAACAAGCTAAAGAGAACATTGCCTGTTTAAATTCTGCAGGTTTCAAGCAAGCAGCTCCCTACGAACTGATCATTGAAGATTCGGTGTTCCTGGCAGACCAAAATTACATCAGTGTCCGGGTATTATCGTACGAAATGCTGGGAGGAGCCCATGGGATGACCGATTTTTATGCTATAAATTACGATGTGAAGACACAGAAATTCTTAACCAATAAAGATATCCTCAACCTGGACAAAGCAGCAGATATCAATGCCCTTTTAAAGGCTAATCTGAAAGATCCGGACAAATGCTTCACTTTCGAAGCTCCGACAGTGGATAATGTCACCTGCATCAACCTTACCCTCCACACGGTCGATTTTACTTATGCCCAATATATCCTCGGTCCTTACTCTTGTGGCCACACCATCATTTCCATTCCCAAAGAAAAGATGAAGGATATGCTGGTGATCAAATAATGGTCCGACCGGTTGAAACGGATAAAACGGTAATAACAATAATAACCGTTTTATCCGTTATTATCTAAAGTCGATTATCTTCTTCCAGCACCTTAATGTCAGTTTTTCGCCGATAACAATTTTTTCAACAATAATTCTGTTCTGGGATCGGACGGACGCCAGCAGTTGTGTGCCATCATCTTACCGTCAGGGCCGATCAACATGAAACGGGGGATTCCGGTTACGCCATATTTCCGGATGAACGAACTCTTAAATCCCTCCGGAGCAATCAAAGTTACTCCCTGAATCCGATGTTCTGCCAGGTATAGTTTCCACTTCTCTTTCTCCGTCCACCGATCCATGGAGAGAGAAACAAAAACGATCTTTTCACCCCTGTATTGTTGCTCCAATTTCTGCATATAGGGCATCTCTTGTTTACAGGGTCCACACCAGGTCGCCCAGATATCCAGATATATATACTTTCCCCGGAAAGTTTCCGAACTCACTTTTACCCCGTCCTGGTCCTCGAAAATAAAGGCACATCCTTCACCATTCAAGGTGTCGTTCTTTATTTGTTCGCCGGCTTTGCTGCAAATTTCCTGAAAGAGGATTTTTCCTTTCCTGCTTTTTATCCAGGGAGCACAACACTCCAATGTCTCCGACAGACAGAGCAATTCCCGGTTATCTACCCGCCTGCTCAACTCCCTCAATAGATACTCCTCACCAATAGAACGGTTGGGAATACATTTCGCTTTTTTCAGTAAATAGTCCGAAAGAGTAAACCGAAAACGTCCTTCTTCCTCCTGTGCCAACAGATAATTATAAATCCACACCCGCCCTTCAGAAGTTTTAAAAAAAGCCGTATCCCGGAAGGGCATCCTTCCGATAGCCCGCAATAACGTACGGGGACGCTGCCAATGCTCATAACGCATTACATTATAAGTCGCCACAATGGCTTCCCAATACATTCGGCGAAGCCGACTTTTCCATTCCCGGATAAAATCAGGTTCCTCTCCTCCCCATTGTTCCACATCCCGGATACCTTGCCGGAAAATTTCCTTCAACTTACCGATATTAGCCGGCAATCCGAATTTTCCACTATTATCCGACATGTTGAAAATAGAATACACTTTTCCATCGTTGAGGAAATAACTACACATCATCGTCTCGAACATCATCTGAGGTCGAGGGTGTTCGGGGACTTCATAGAATATATTTTCGTAGGTCCGGTTTATCCCGGCCCTGGAAATATCTATTCCCAGTAAATCCCGATCGGTCAGGGCAAATAAAGTTTTTTGTGCGGTATACTTATTCTGTTCTTCATCAAACACCTGATGACTGGCGATAAAAGACAACTTCTGTGCTTTCCCTTTCAGATTTTGCCCATTCACAGCAAAAAGAATATTACTCAGTTTTCCCTGTTCGCTATACAAATCGATATCGGTCTGTTGTCCATCGTCCTTCAAGACATACCCCCCCCGGGAATAAGGAGTACCTACGATCAATTCAGCCTCCTGGTAAACAGTATATCCGCTATTCATATTCGTAACTGCCAATACCAGCGTATAATTCTGATTGGGTTCCCAATTTACGAGAGTATCCAATACCTTATCCAGAGTGAGTGTATCCCCTAACCTTCTCTGAGCAGAAATCGTCCACAGATACTCGAAACGGGCGTCCGGATCGGTAGAACAGACTTCAGGGCGAACAACCAGCCGATCGTTCATAAAATAACGCAAGTACTCCTTTTCTACTCCGGAAACCGTAATCTGTTCTCCGACTGTATAACTATAATTGCCCTTATCTTCAAAACAAGACATCAACAGCAACCCCACGATTGCCAATAAAATATATTTTTTCATAGTGTTACTTTTTATTCCGGGAATCCCGTAATTTCACGATTATCATCATCCAATAAAATATTTCCTTGCCGGTTGTATTCCAAAAGGTATTCATTCAATTTGTCCCTCCAATACATATCCGATCCCGGCTCGTCATTTAAAGCAGTAAGAAACTCGTCATCCCATTTTTTACCGGTCTGTTCAATCATCCACATGTGTTTATTGATGCTATAAGGTCCCAGAACAACACTTTCCAGATATCCTCCCCATCCGGCAGGTTTTAGTAAATCTTTTGAAAAAACCACCGTCCGGTGCAATTCAGTTTTCACCCCGGTCTTAAAGAAGTCATTTTCTACAATTTCCAATCGTAAATAATAAGTAGTCCGTTCAGCCAGTTTATTCCGGAAAATGACTACCGGTACTCTGGCTTTAACGCTGCCAGCCTCAACCGAATAATTCATCTCGTCAAAAACTTATACTGTTCGCCGGCCACAGCATTATTTTGCCCTTCGATCTGTCCTTGTACCACTTTAAAACTACGCGGGTCGGAAGAAGTATATCCTGTCGTGATCACTTCAAACCAGACTGTGTCTTCCGTCACCTGTTCCGGCTGAAAATAAAACGAATAACGTTGCAGTGTATCTTTTGTTTCCGAGAATTGTATATAAGCTTCACCGGAATACATTTTATAATCGTTCGAATTACATGCAGCCCAACATCCTGCCAGTAATCCCGATATCAGAAACCTTTTCATTTTTTTCATCTTCATTGCTTACTTTTTATTTTTCACTCAATTCCGTTTCAGGTAAAGGCAAAACATAATTTACCTCCAAGTCAGAAGGAGCCCAAAGCCATTGATTTTTAGGCAAATTCAGACGTTTATGCAGAAAAAAAGTAACGCCTTCCCCATAAAATTCTTTCCGGTATTCTGCAATAATAGCCGCTTTCCGCAGCGCAGCATCCGAAGGTAAATCTGCAGTAACCAGATTCCGGGCAGACAAAAACTCCTTCCACAAACGCTGCGCCTCGGTTTCCGGTCCCGCCTCTATGGCTATTAAATACATTTCACTCAATCGCAAAAGCGGAATAACCTTATCCTCTTCTTTCTCCGAAGTAGCCTCCGTCACCTGGTATTTATTGCATACATAATAACTCGCTTTATTCGCCATCACCAACAAATTCCAAAGATTCATTTCCCGGATATCCGAACCGGTATTTCCATACAATTCTTTCTTTACCGTTGTTTCCTTGGTTCCTTTATAGAGGCCATCTCCACTGAACAATTCGGTATATTTATCTTGTAAATCAAACCGATAAAGTGAAAACACCTGTTCACAAGGTAGGGTAAAACGGCCTTCACTAAAATCACCGGCTGTCCCCAAACGGAATCTTGGATTCCCGTCTTCATCCTTAGCCGTAATCACCGCCTGTGCAGCTTCATAAGCCTTCTGAGTATCGCCGAACCACAGATAAGCGCGGGCTTGAAGGGCTTTTACCGCATAATAGTTCATCCGGATCGTCCGGTATTTAAAATAATCTTCCTCAATTTCGGATTGTTTCTCCAAATGTTGTTTCAATAACCCTTCCGCATTTTCCAAATCGGCTATTAACCGGGCTTTATAGCCGTCGAAATTCACATGCCGGTGTAATTCTTTAGTCACTGTTTCCACATAGGGAAGTATCGGAACTGAAGTCGCCTCTGCCGGTACCGGTCCGAAAAGCCGTAGAATATCCAGATGGCACATCGCGCGTAAAGCCAGGCATTCTCCCTTTACGGCTTCATACGCTCCCGGATCAAAGATCGCTTGCCGAAGATCGACATACTCCAAAATGGCATTTACAGCCAAGATCACCTTATATTGTTGTTCGTACAAGGCATCGATCATCGTCACTGCCTGAGCGTCGGAATAACGGTGGAGGGTCAATGCTTCCTCACCGCTACCCTTTTCAGGATCCCAAAAATCAACCAGATATTCGATCTTACTCATCGTAAGATATTCACCATAACTTTTATCGCTCATCATTTCGATATAAGCACCGGTCAGGGCATCCCGGAAGCCATTCTGAGTTTCAAACAGCTGCTCTGTCGGCTTTTCTGTCCGAGGAGATACAGACAACCAATCGCTACATCCGGATACAATCAGGAGTAGTACCCATCCTATCGCATATATAATCTTATTTTTCATCATATCTCATTTTAAAAAGTTGCACTCAATGAAAAGGAAAATTGCCGTGAAAAAGGATAAGCTGTTCCCCTTTCCCTCTTTACCGACGAAATATAAAAAAGATCGGAGGTACTGACATTCAGTGTCAGATTCTCCATACCCACTATTTTTTTCAAACGGGGGGAATCGAAAAGATATTGTAAGGTCACACTCTGGCAGTTAAACACCCGCTCATTTTCGACAAAACGGGAAGTTTTAGAAGTTTTATCTTTGAGGTGCAAACCTTTAAAAGCGGCAATATCTCCGGCTTTCTGCCAACGTCCCTTATATACCCGGGCATCTACATTCTCCCGGAAATCGGTATTTTCAACTTTCTCGATCAAGGTCGAATTATAAAGCTGGCCGCCGAAACGATAGCCGAAAGAAAGATTCGCAGAGAATCCCTTATAGCGGAACATCGTACTCAGATTTCCCTGATATTTCGGTTCAGCTACTCCGCAAGCAGTCAGATCCCTGGAATCCCAGGTAAAGGTCGGTTCACCGAAACGATCCAGATACAACTCCCTACCGGTACTCGGATCAATACCCAAGGAGCGTACCACCCAAATCGTATTAGTAGAATATCCTGTTTTATACAACATATTGGGATTAGCCCCCTGATCGGCTTCCAAATCCTTTTGTGCATCCTGCAACGCTTCGGAAACTTCCAATATTTTATTTTCGTTGTGTATCAAACCACCGGTCACCGACCAGCTCAGTTCCCGGTCTGAATTACGGACCACAAACACCGTCGCTTTCAGTTCGTAACCCCGGTTCCGCATTTTACCGATATTTTCGATATAAGAAGTAAATCCGTTCGCCATCGGGATATCTACCGAGGATACCAAATCTTTCGTCGTCTCTATATAAAAATCGCCTGCCAAAGAAATACGGTTGTCTATTAATTTCATTTCGCCACCTACATTATAATTCATCTTTTGCTGCCATTGCAAATCTTCATTTCCCAGTCCTATCATCGTCGCCCCCATCCAATTATAATAGCGTCGGTCAGTGATATAGCGATAGGTCGACAAAGCCTGGTAGGAATCAAAATTCTGAGAACCGGTAATTCCGACCGAAGCCCTTAATTTCAAAAAATTCACAATCGGATTTCCCTGTAAGAACTTCTCCTGATGCAGGTTCCAACCGATACCCGTCGACCAGAAAGGAGCGAAACGCCGGGAAGTACCGAATTGCGAAGCCCCGTCAGTACGCCCCGAAAGATCGATATAATACCGGTTATCGTAGGTATAATTCACACTAGCCGTCATACCGATTGCCCGGGTCAGGCTTTCAGAACCAGCTGGTTTTACTCCCGAGGCATATTGCAAACCCATCGGCAAAAAATCGAAATCTTCATTATTGAAACCCTCTACCAGAATATCGTATCCTGTGATCTTATTTTGACGAATATTATAATCCAATCCGGCATACAACATATGTCGTTCTTTAAAAGTAACCGAATAACTCAGATTCAAACCAGCATCGTAAGAAAATTCCTTACCCGGAATATAGCGGTAGCTTCCTTTCCGGAATACATCGGCAGAAGAATAATCGGCAAAATCAGTATGATCGGCAGGTTTAAAAACATTCCGCTCCGTATGTTTCTGTTCTATGCCTATTCGGCCCCGTAACAACAGATCCGGAATGATCTGCCATTCGATAGAAAAATTATTGACAACATCGGTATATTCACTTCGGTCGTAGGTATTCAGCAAAGCATTATACAACGGATTCTGATGCTGGCGGATATAACTTTTGATCAGTTTACCCGAGTCATCGTATATCCGGTAGTAGGGATTCATTTTTACATAATCGTTAAAACTACCATAAGGCGATTCTTCGCTTTTATTAAACCCCAACATCAGGCTATTGGTAAATTTCAGGGTTTTATAATAATAGCTCAGATTCAAAGTGCCGTTCAACGTACGGCGGGACGATTTTTTCATTACCCCCTGGACATCATTATACTGGATCGAAGCAGCATAACGAAAGGTTTTGTCTCCTCCCTCCAAACGCAAGTTATGCCGATGACCGACACCTACCCGTAAAGGCTGGGACAGCCAATCCGTATTTACCCCGGAATTGATATCATTCAGAATTTTATTATAGGTCGCCAAATCTGTCAGGTTCGTCTCGCTCCACAAACCGGCTTTTTTCTCTATCTCTAATTTCTGACAGGCATTTAACACATCATAAGAATTCAGGTCGGGCACTTCCAGATTTAAATCTCCCCGATAGGTAACGCGCAATTTTCCCATCGCCGGAGCTTTTGTCGTAATGACAATCACCCCATTGGCTCCCCTCGACCCATAAATCGCTGTAGCCGAAGCATCTTTGAGCAATGTGATCGCCTCAACCTCGTTTTCATTGATATCCAACAACTTTTCCAGGCTCGTCTCAAACCCATCCAATACCACCAACGGCGTATTCATACTCACCCTTGTTTCGTCTTTCAACTGGTCAACGTTCGGTAAACTCGAATTCCCACGGATCTGTATTTCCGGTAACCGATTGGGATTAGAACCGAATTCATTGTTTTCGACAATATTAAACGAAGGGTCGATATTCCGTAAGGAAGTCAACAAGTTACGATTACCGAACTGCTTAAGTTCTTCTCCCGTCACTACGGTTGCCGCACCGGTATAACTCGACTTCGCTTTCCGAAAAATACCGGTAACGACCACTTCGTCCATTTCCACCTTTTCTTCTTCGAGTTTCACCCGTAAGAATTCCTGATTCCCGAGGACGACCTCCAAAGGTTTCATACCCACAAAAGAAAACTGTAAAACTGCTTCTCCCTCAGGAAGACTGAGCTGAAAGGCACCTTCGGTATCGGTTACTCCGCCCAAAGTCGTCCCTTTGATCCGGACAGTCACTCCCGGCAAGATGTTTCCCTGTACATCCGTCACCACACCTTTTATCTCCCGAATAGCCGACTGAAGCGGTGAAGCCGTTTTTTCCCGGTCTTTAATAACCACCACATCGTCCATTACCGTAAAAGTAAGGGGGGTGTGTTTCAACAACCGGTCCAAAATCGTTTTAAAATCTTCTTGTTTAGCTTGTAACGATAAACCGGTAATCTTTTCGATTTTATCCTGACTATAAAAAAATTGTAATCCGGTCTGTTTTTCCAATTCTTTAATCACCTGTTCCAAAGAGGTTTCTTTCACATTCAGAGTGACCCGGTGTGTCTGGGCTTGTACCCCAAAAAACAGGAAGACATTCAGTAGAAATACCAACAAAAATTTTTTTCGTCGTTCCCAGGAAAGCCCCGGTTTGTAATACCATTTTTTTTTTCATAACTTTGATTTGTTTAATTATCCAATAATTTTTCAGTGTGATACGGCAATTGCTGCTACAATTGTCGTATCGTTTTATTTCGGATTTACAGTAATAGTTCTGTCTTTCACAATAAAGGTAACATCCCCGCCGGTTTCTATAAATTGCAGGAATTCTTCTACCCGTTCATATTTTTTCAGTTGACCTGAAAAGCGTAATTTTTTTAAAGCTTCTCCATTGAAAAAAACTTCCACATCATAGTTACGTCCGACCGTCTTCATCATTTCTTCCAGGGATTCTTTGTTAAAGAAGTAAATGCCGTCCTTCCAGCTTATAAATTCTTTAGGATTCACTTGCAATAATTCCGGTTTCTCCCCCCGACGTCCGGCCCTGACCTGTTCTCCGGGTTTCATAACTATTTCCCCCTGTTTCAAATTCTTGCCGGTATAGCTGACAGCTCCTTTCACCAAGGTAGTCACAACCCGTTCTTCATCTTCATAATCCCGGATATTGAACTCTGTACCCAAGACCCGGATCTCCCCGGATGAACCGGAAACAATGAAAGGATGTGCTGTATCTCTTTCAACAGCGAAATAAGCCTCTCCCGATAAAAACACCCGCCGTTGCGAACCGTTGAAACGAACCGGATATTTCAGCTTCGAACCGGCATTCAGCCAAACCCGGGTACCGTCGCCCAAGACCAGCGAATACTCACCTCCACGCGGGACGGTCAATTCATTGTACAGGACTTGTGGTTTTGCTGTCTGTGATTGGGAAGAATAAACCAATTGTCCGTCGTGGTACTGAATCCGGGTACCGTCTTTTTCAGCTATAGGAGCCACTTCTTCTCCCAAATTTATTTTTTCTCCATTGGCCAGGGTCACCACCGCTTTCGGTTTTACAATTCCGATCTCTTCCGACAAGGGTATCGAAGCGGGTTGCCACCAAACGAATAGTCCGACCCCTCCACCGACCAACAACGGAATCAGCAACGAGGCCACCCATCTCCAGCGAAGGCGGCCGATAGACCGTTTTCCGGCCGTCATGCTCCAAAATCGCCGGTAAGCTTTATCCGTCTCAAAAATATCCGGTTCTTCCAATGCATTCTTTATCCACTCCCGGTCCTCAAATTCCCGGGCATACTTGTCCAACCCTGTCGTTTCTTTCATATGCCTGTATTCCTCGAGCTCCGAATCTTTCATCCGCCCCAACCAATATTCGAATATCAGATCGACAACCCTACCGATATCATATCCACGACGCTTCATGCTTTTTCAGATTTTTGTTATTTTTATATATTAAATCCGAAAAAGAAAAAAAGTATAACAGAAAAATGATTTTTTTTTGAAAAAATAGCTTGTACTCCCCACGCTGCTCTCTTTCGGCTATTGTTCAGAGAGCCATGCCTCGATTTTTTCTGCCGAGGCATCCTTGAGTATTACCCGTTTCCCGCTATCGAGCAGGTAGAGGGTGGGCATTGCCTTGAGATCATATACCTGTTCACGGGTAAGCCGTTTTCCCTCGTCATAACCATCGATCCAACGGGCGGGAAAGATCGCTTTTTCCCAGGCCGGCGTTTTACCCTCCACACACACGGATAGCAGGCATAACCGTCCGGCCTTCATAAATTCATTCATAACCGGTAAGGAGAGAAGCGCCTCCTTCACACGTTGACAGTCCGTGCAATCGGGATCATTGAAATAAAGCACAACATAATCGGCTTTTATACCCGAAAGCCGGTTCATGGCACCGTCGCGGGTCCGGTAGGTAAAATCGGCAGCCACATCACCCGGACGATTTTTCAGGGCCATTTCCAAGAGGTAACGGGGACGTTCTTTATCCCAATCATCCAAGCCGGGATTCCCGAGCAGTGAACGCAGTACCAGGATATGCAGCTCCTCGTTGTACATAGGCGAGTTGGGTTCGTAAAGATACTTGTCCGCCAAGGATATGAAATGGTACAACATCTCTTTTTTCACCATAGCACGCCGGAAAAGCGTGTCGACGGCAACCTGTACTTTTGCCGTGTAGGGAAGAATACTGATAAAATCGACAAATGCCTGTTCCGTGATTTCAGGCCGGGAAATTAAGGTGGTGTCAGCAAAATTGAAATAATCCCAGTAATGCACGGCCAGATAAGCAGCCCGTTCTGCGGGATCCGTCAGAAGAACAGGTACCTCGGGTAACCGAAACTCCTCCGTCGTTCGTTGCGCCTGAGCGAAGGACATAAGCCCGATACAGAAGATACACGCCCAAAGGGTTAGATTCAGAATTTTCATGTCGCTTGGTATTATGATTTATGAAAAACTCCGGACGCTTCCACGTTCGGAGTTTCCGATTGTATCATTCAAAATATCAGTTACCGGTAGCCGCTTGAAGTTCAATATCCGGCTTTGCGAACAGCTCAGCCAAATTATCGTAGATTTTGTGATAAACGTTTCCGGCAGTATCCTCGTAATGCAACTCGATTTTGTCGGAATACCAGTTGAACTCGTACTCCCTACGCAGGCGCAATTCATATCGGCCGTCAGCCGTAACGGTAACCGAACCGATACGACTGTTGTTGCCGACACGCTCGAAAGAGACGAACGCACCGACAGGCACATCCTTTACACCGTCAGCGGCTGCATAACGGAGCGTTCCCGTAATCGACCGGTTGGTTACCCGGAAAGTCTTACTATAATACACTACTTGTTTCTCGTTGGAGGAAATCGTGATGTCGCCCGCACTTACAATGCTATTTGTGATAAACGGCAAGGTTTTACGCTCTCCGTTTTGGTTTACTGAAATAGTCGTTGTATTGTCTATGTTTTCGATTGCATTTGTACCATAGTTACGTTCGGCCTCCCTGTCAGCCTCCACTGTATAAATGAAACGTCCCGGAACCGCAGGATCGGCCTTTAGTTTCGTTCCATTCAATTTGTTTGCCGCCAAGCGGTTTTCATCAATCTTCAGCATGGGCGCATCGATATAAATTTCGAACTCATTGCCGAACGGATCTACCGAGTTTCCGTCCGATCCGCAAAAACTGGTCACGTCAATGGCAATATCCACCTCCTGTTCGGGTTGATAAGTCCATACCAAAGGGGTTACCACTTCAGGAATATCTGCCGCTGAAGCGGACCTATCCGGTTCGTCATCTTTCCCTTTCCAATCCTCACCGGCATATTTTACACGTGCCCCGAAACGGAACGGATTGTAATTGGCCAGCTCAAACGTAACGCTTCGGTATGAATTACCGGCATATATACCCATATCACCGGCATCTGCCGCCAGTACCGCCTCATTACCGGGTTGGTTCGAGGCAATCCTGACCACTTCCGCGCTTTTTGCCCGGTTCGTGTACATATAAATCGAATATTTGCCGGTTTCCGTCGGACTGCCGGGCTTTATCGGTTTGAACATCAACATACGACCGCCTGCCGGATTGTTCTTTCTCCACCACGTATCTGCCTCGTCAGTATAGAAATTACAGTCAAACGACACAATATCGGCTTCCGACGGATCTTTATAATCCGACAAATACTGTGAATATAGCAAGAACTCATCTTTCTCTCCGGCATTGAACGGTGTTCCTCTTTGGTCATCTTCCACTTCATCGCCTTGTTTCTGCATGAGTTGCAGATCAAACTGCACCTTAGCATTGACCTTCTGCGGCACCAGGCGGTATAACACATACTCGTCATCTGCATATCCATCCGGATTTTGGGTAGGATCGGCGCTATACGCTTTCAGTCCCGTTACCGTGATGGACTTACGGGTGTCAGAGAACGTAAATTCCCGAGTCATGGTTTCGAAGTGTTCGGCCTCAATATAGAGCGTCCCTTTATATCCGGCAGCCTGTGACAGGATATTCTCGAAATAAACCCGTTGCACACCGGCCTGTTCGACCGTATATAGAAATTTATAGTCCGGTTCCGTTTTGATGTCTCCACTACTGTACCACTCCTTGTCGCCATTACGGACCACGGGCAATGCCATACCTGCCTCGTAACGTATATCCAATTCGTTGGCCGATAGGTACACTTTCATCGGGAACAGCTCGTCAGGACATGTTTCGGGAATGGTAAACATCACCGTTACGTGCGAACGGTCTTCGGTTGGATTATTCTCGTTTATTTTTCCGTACACCTGCGTGCCTACCCATGAAGGAGTGAACGCCTGTCTCTTCACTGTGATCACTTTAATTTTGCGTTGCAGACGTCCTTTCTTTACAAGCAATGTACCTTCCAGCTTCTCGTTATTTCCCAAAGGAAGCAGAGAGATGACGATACTGCCCTTACCAATCCCGTCTTCAATCTCAAAACTATTGTCTATATTTTGTCTAGCCACGAGGTTATCTATCCACGAGACATCTGCCTTATCGTCTTTTGTTATCGTCGTTCCGTTTTTACCTTTAACAGTATAAGAAAGTGTGTAGTTTCCGGTTCCGCCCGTAGCGTCTCCATCTATCACATAGCCGGTCTTTTCAACCGTGAGAATGTAATTCTGATCCTCTACCTCGTTCACCTCGTCGGAAATGGAGATCCAGACGTTGTTCGTGGCCGCTGCTGTCAATGCAGCGGCGAAGTTTTCCTGTCCAAAAGAAAGGGCTCCCTTGATATTCAACTTGTAATGATGGTTACGGCGTATGAGAATCTGATCGCCTTTTTCGTCAATCAGCATCACCCGATAATATTTTTCCGTGGACTCACCCGGAACATGTCCGCGAATGATGATACTGACAGGATCATCTGCGCTGTTTTCACTTTCGAAGATATACTGTTTCGTGGCCGTGGTCACATCCGTGATGTCGCTCATCCTGGCATCATTCTGCGGAAGTGTGACAAACGGATCGTCTTCGCCCGGCCACTCGAAATCGAATCCCTTTTCCGGGTGATAGGGAGCTACCGTACCAAAGGCATTCGTGTTATAGGCTACAAAACCCGTCACCTCTATCCACCCGTTGATCGGATTGTCGATGGAAACCTGCGCATGGTTGCGGATCATCTTTATCGTATTTCCCTTGTCGGCCATTTGAGCATCGATCTTACTATCGTTATCCGGATCGCAGGTAAAACGTGCCCAATAGATCATACGCCCCGACGAGCCCTCCAGCAGAGCCATAACCTCGGCCTCCGATTTGTTACGAAATTTATCCTCCTTGAATTCCGACATATTCTGATTGGCGAGAAAATGTACGGTTCGGGTATTTTCAGGCACTTCGGCCTCGAAATTTCCTGTTAAGCCGGCTCCATTCCCGGTAGGGGTAACTTTGGCCTCGACGGTCGTGGTAAAAAGACCGTAACTGTCGAAACAGAACAGTGTCATGTCCTGTACACCACCTCCGTCGGGATCGACCGAACGGGTTACCACCTCCTGCATAGCCGGAATATCGGCACTGAACCGAAGGGCCACGTAACCTTCATGTGCCGTGGGCATCGAGTCCGGCAGGTCATCTTGCCGGCAAGAGACCAGTAGCACAGCCAAAGTTATTGCCGTATGTATTACTCTTTTTATCATAGTCTTATCCTTTATCTGTTCTTCGTACTAATTACCGGTCTATTTGCCATTGTAAACGTCGCGGACACAACGAACACCGGTTCCATTCATATTGTTTTTAGAATTGGATACCCTGCCGCTTGCACTATAATAATATGCAGCATTTAACAGATAATCTATAGCATCTGCATCTGCATTTTCTGTTCCTTGAAAATCCATGATAATCTTCAATTCGGCCTCGGTTGGCAAACGCCAATCGTCATACACCGTTCCATCCTCTGCAACCTCCACATAATTAGCACAATGCTCCCGTGCAACCCTCAAACTATTGTCGCTGTCATCCAATGTCAAATTTCCAGCCCCCAACATAAAGCCACCTAATGAAGATGCAATCATAAAAGATGGGGAGACCAGTTGAGCATTATCTTTTCCGGGATCTGTAACCATCAGTCCGGGATTACTTTCGTCTTCAATCAATCGAGGACGTCCCACTGTATATTTATTCGATGTTGCTGTTAATCGAATATGGTACAAACGTCCATTGTATTCTCCTGTGCTGCTTGTCTCTCTCTGCTCCCTACTATTCCAATAATAGTGCAGAATGGTTGATTTTCCGTTCGTTACACTGGAAACAAACTTAGATCGGAAAAAACCGCTGGATGTATTAGTTTCACCCCACCAACCACTTCTTTCTGATGCTTCGTAATCATATTGTCCGTTCCAGCTGGATATATTTCCCGTGGCAAGGCTGATTCCGTATATACGGTCTCCCATATACTCATACGTGGTAGGCCGGGCGTTATTTGTTTTAAAATCGTCACGATAAGAATACCAACTCTGTATGTTTATGATGTACTCCAACGGGTACTGGATAATTTCGACCTCACGTTCTACCTGATCATCATTAAAGACTTTCACTTTGATATAGCGGATCGTGTTGTTGGTCGGTACCGGGCTATGAATGCCGATATTTCCTGTTACATCAGGCTCGGGGGTTATGGTGATTTGCCTGAGAGTCTGAGCATCTACAGAACGTTGCACTCCGAACTTGTCGTAATAATAAGCGCTTACAACTTCAGCATGTACTTCCGATGACGATGCAAATCGCAGTGTAGTATTGTCATCCGCCATATTATGCATCTCTATCTCGTTTTCATTCAGCGTCAGGTAGACCGGACGATCATCCTCACCGCCAACCAGAATCGTTTGTTCATTCCAGTCCTGCACGGAATAAGTCATATCAGTCAATTCAACCGGTTTTGACGGGTCGTTGGCTCCGGGAGCATTCACACTGACTACCACCTCGTAGCAGGTATTACGTTCCAGTGCTTTCTTTTCGCTGACAGGGATCTGGTACCAGTTGCTCTCACGAAGCTGTGCATCGTCTCCATCCCCCTCATACTTCATGGGAATATTCACAACCAGACGTACTTCCTTTTCAAGCGCACTTTCGTTTATCCACGTATGAGCATAGGTATAGGCGGTCACGGTAATTAAATCCGCAGTCCAGTTGAAATAGCTGCCGGAGGACTTATCGGTATCTGTCAGATCAGCCGTACCGTTTACATCCGCTATTACCGATGTTGTATAAGGCATGTTGCGCAAATAATATCCTGCATTATGGGCTTCCTTACTGTCATCGAACGTTACTCTGTCACCCTTCTGTATCCTGACGACAATCTTGGCTGCCGCACGGCGTAAGGTAACCTGCAGTTCCGTATTGTCCGTAGCCGTTCCGTAGTTTAGAGTTACCGTTTCGGGGGCATTGGGTTCATCGGTTCCAGCATAAGCCACACCGTCCATCAGAAAAGTCCGCGGGGCACCGCTCACCTGCGATAATCCTGTCATGTGGATATTCCGGTCGCTCTGCGTCATGGCCTTGAGTCTATTCAGATCGAAATCTTTGGCATCGAATATTTCCGCCAGAGCTGTGCTGTTGGCAATCAGGTATACCCAATACTTTGTGTCTTTATTGAAACTGCTCCTCTTAGCTGTTAAGGTGATCTTACCGTTACCGGTTTCACTGCCCTCCACCCGCTCGTGCCATTTCCAATCTCCGTTCTCTTCGAAAATCACAACGTCGATATGGTTGACGGCCATTTCCACTCCGGGTTCATTGCCGGCACGGCTCACAGGCAATGTCTCCGACGATAGATTAAGAATGATGCTATTACCGTTCTTTTCCATGCTTCTGCCCGAAATATCGTCGTCTTTTTCACAGGCGGTAAGAAACAGTACCGCCATGCCACAAACAATAATATGATATACTAGCTGTTTCATCGCTCGTTAGTTATTTATGGGTACTTCGATCTGTTTTATCACAATTGCCTCGGGAATGTTACTCCCCTGCCATTTCAAGGAAGCGCTCTGCCCGTTAATTAATAACAATGAACTACCTGTCTGATCCCACGCCGGCGTGTAAGAGATAGCCAGACTTACCGTTTTGTCCACATTTGTGGACTTCAATGCCTTGATCTTGATTTGGTAGGGGTCAGAGGAAGCCACATAATTTCCCGGATCGACAAGCACTCCTTTTTGATAAACCGTTATCTCAAAATCTCCAGCTGTGGCATCAAGCAATGTGGGAACCCATATCTGTTTATCAGGCCCGAATATCGAGAATGTGAAAGAGTAACTGCCCTCCTCAGAAGTAGCATCGTTATTGTACCAAATAGTCGGTTGGCTGTATTGTCCATCTTCCGGTACCGAGCTTCCGTCAGCAGGTGTTATCGGATTGTCGTAACTCGGATAATCAAAAGTGATATTGTAATTCTCCTTATTCCAGTCGGCCACCTTATATTCGACGGTTATCTTACCATCGTTGTGCATCAGGCAACAGACCGTATAATATTTATTCCTTTCGATAGGAGGCATATATACAAAACCGCTTCGGGCGTTTCCATCGAATTCATAGTCTACCCGAAGAACATTACCGTCGTTATCCCCCTTAACGTCCCATGAGGTACTACCCCAAGGGTTTTCGAAAAGATAGAAAGATTCGTTCAGAACAGGTGTATAGTTCGCCGGGTTTTCCTTATCGGTTTGCGAGGCATTCTCAGCTAAAGTTTTCGTTACCTCTTCTTCGACAACTTCGAGGCTGATATCACCTGTAATACCTGTTATCGCTTTCAGTGTTTCATCAGTTTGCGGCATCAGGTAATTGCGTGTCCTTGTTCCGGATGCCAGTACGGTCAATCCGGTAACACGCAGACTGCTATTCTCTCCGACAGGCTTGGCTGCGAATACGCCGAGCTTACCTATCGGGCGTTTCAGTTCAAACGTAAGGTCCTGCCGAAGCAACGTGTGCCCTGCATGTCCGGGATCGGCCGGGGTCTTATCCGACAACTGCGTCAAGTCGATTGTTTCCGTCTGTTTGCAAAACATCGGCAAACCTTTCGACGTATTCAGCTTCGTGAATGTAAAATGGTTCAACTGGGTTTCCGTTGTGTTTTCCGTCAATAAGACAGAAGAACCCGGTGTTTCCATGGCCGCTTCGTTGGCCACGACATAGAAGTCCACCTTCTGTGTCATGGTGGAATACATGGTCAGGTGCATCAGGAACGAGGGATTGTTCACGTCCAGTCCGTCTTTCGTGTAGAAGTGTCCGGCCGGTTGTCCATCAACAAAAGCGTATACGCGCAACGAGTGCAGAACAGTCTCGTTGTTTGTGGGAATACCGTCGGTCTCCTCTACGGCCCGGGTGCCTATGTTCAGTTGCACCAACGCATCACCCTTTTCAGAGGGGACTGTATATTTTTCTTTGATACAGCCGGAGAGCAGAGAAGCACAACAGCCGAATAAGAACACCGCATAAAGTATCTTTCTCATGTTTCACATATTTTAAGGGTCTTAAAATTCAGGTTTCACTTGCTCAACATACCATTCGGGAACGGTGACCTTTATCGCGCCCGCCTTGAATTCGATCCGGATCGGAATCAGCACCTCTTGTTTAGAACAATCGATCATAGGGTTAGCAGCCAAAAAATCAGCCAGGTTGATCTCCGCCAGCAACTCTTCCCCGGAAGCCTGACGCAGACAGACGTTCACGTCCCTGTGATTCATGTGCCGCATTATGTTGGCACGAGCCGTCAGCAATTTTTTGCCGGACTCATATGTAGTTTCAAGCAAATAATCCGTAGCCTCTCCGCATGCCCGGTTCTCGAAATCGGTACAAGGCGAGACACCACATATCTCAAGTACAGGCAATGAACCTGCACGTTTTCCCACAGCGGGAATCCCAACCACTTCTACGAACAAATCGTAGTGGGAGCTGGCAAATTCTATCGTTTTGGTCTGATCATCCTCTTCCCTGCCGGTAAAAGGCAGCACGGTATAGGACGTTGAAGCGTGATAAAGAGAGTCGTTGCCGGAAACCTGTTTACCGGCAAAATAATCCCCGTCAGCAAATACTATTTTGTTAAAGTCACAAGTGGTGAGGCCCTCCACTCTCGTGTGATGGGTGTTTCCCACGCAGACGATCCTGTAATCCCCGGCTTTGAGCGGGGGAAGCAAAGCCGTACGGCTTGCTAACTCATCGTCGGATAAAGTATGCGAATTGACGCATTTATTCTCTGCATCGAAAACATACATTTCCACCCGGCAGATCTTGTCGGGGAATATCTCCGTCGTACCATCTCCCTTATAGCTGAGTGTCAATCTGTTGATGCTAAAACAGTCATCTATGTCTTCATCGATACAAGAAGTTAACGCACCTCCTAACAACGCCAGACAGAAAACAATACTCGTCAATTTCATAAATCTTATTTTTATTTCATCAAGGAGAAAAAAGAGGGGGAAGACGGGATACACCCGCCATTCCGCACCCTTTAATAATTATTAGAATTCAGGAGAAACAGGAACGACAGTCCAGTCTGCCACATCCACATTTAACTCCACGCAACGCTCAGGTTCGTCGAAATCACCATCCGTGAACGAGTAGAGCACCCGGTAGATCTTTCCTGATGTAAAGGCAGAAGCATTGGTAAACTGTCCGCGTAAATAGAGAGGCACCTCTGAATTACTGTTCACACCGCGCAGGGCGAGCAACAACTCAGGATTCTTAGCAGCATCCGTCACGTGTGCTAAACCGTAAGTGATGATTCCGGCGGCATCTTCTCCATCTTCAGCAGGATCGGTAATATCCGTACCATCTACGAATTTTTTCCCGCCGACAGCCAATTCTAAATTCAATTCATCGGCCCACGGTGCGGAACGATCTTCGATCCAACCCCATACTTCCGTATGATCGATAGTTTCAAATACTTTAGTATCCTCCACAGGAAGTTTAGACACGAAATCAGACTGTGTATAGTAATTGTTCAATGCTATTTTCTGTAACTTGACAGAGGTATACTTGGGAACATCTCCCTCTTGGGTATACTGGAATCCATAGATTTCGAAACGCGATACACGTGGCTCCAGGGTTACGTTCGCCGTGTAAACATTGTCATGAATTTCGCTCCCGTCAAGTTTTTTTTCTTCAAGCTCATCTTCACCATAAAGAGGATAGGTCGGGTGACCGCTTCCATTGTCATTCGGTATATGATCAACACGGGCTGCAATTGTAGAGTACTCCACGTCACCGATATTCCCCACGACAACGACTTTCGAGGTGGCAGCGGGCAGAAAATGATAGGTAATATCTTTTCCGTTCTCACCTATTTCAGCCCACTCAGAATCTGTTTTACTGAAATAGACCTGTTGATCCTGATTCTCATACTGAGGAACGGTTTGCAGGTTGCCGGCAGCATCCACAAAGAACACCTTGAAATTTTCCAACGCAACCTGGGAACCACCTTTCATTGCATCACCCGTAGCACGTGACTTCACAGTCTTTTGGATATTAGGCAGTTTGATCGTCACACTTTTGGGCATAGTATCCGTTTTCACACCATCTTCATGCTCGTCCTTACTGCAAGAAACAAGTCCCATTGTAGCCACTAAGGCCATCAATACTAAATTTTTCACTTTCATAAATACAAAAATTAATGGTTTTATTGAAAATTATAATTGTTCTATTACTCCTTGCACTTGTGTCAGGTTATGCCGGGCCTCTTCCACCCCTGCTTCGGCGGCACGACGGAAAGCGTCTTCCGCTTTATAAGGCTCTCCGGCCCCGGCATAGGCAACTCCCAGGGTGTTGAGAAGCGTGGAATCGCTGAAGGTAACCTTCGAATATTCTAACAATTGCACAGCCTTGTCATACTCCTTCTTTGCCATAGCCTCTAATGCCAGGTCGTTCAAGACGGCCGGTGCATCGGGGAAGTAACGGGCAGCCACCTGCATAACTTTCCCGTATCCGGGTGATCCCTTCTCATAAGAAGCGGCCACTTTATACATCTCCGTCAAGCTCAGCAAATCGGGACGTTCGTCCACCATGCGCCGGGCCTCGTCGAGATTGAAGTTGCGAACATTGTATTCTATTTTATATTCATTACGCCGTAAAAGAGGATATATCTCGTTGAGCAGGCGATGATAGATGTCGGCAGGTACTAATTCCTGCAACTGTTTTTCACAGACATCACGGTCTCCTGTACATTCATCGATAATGCGCACGACCTCTCCACGTTTCAGAAGCCCTGGAAACTTGTCCAGCACGAGACGGAAACCTTCCCAATCCTCACCTTTCCAATCGACGTGTATCATGGCAGGGTCGAACTTGTCATGGCGGCAAATATAGTCGGCCAACGCTTTGGCACGATTCTCCGACAGTTTGAGGTTGTGAGCCACAGTACCCTCCGGAGAAGCGTAACCGGTAATAAAAATACCCGTGATGGAAACATCCTCGTTATCCTCGACTAGCTGAATCGAATGGGACACGGTATCCAATTCAGAACGATTATCCTTATATCCGGGAAGGATCCTGTAACTATCCTGACGAAACTGGAGACGCGCCGTACGGGTTTCAGCCCGGACTTTCACCGGTTCCGGTTCGGGCACAATCGTACAAATTCTGTAATCAGGGATGAAAGCGGGAAGAATATTCCCGGGCAGGACCTGTTCCGCTTTACCTTCCGAACAGTTTACACACCCATACACCTGCTCACGCAGTTCGATCCGCCCATCGAGCATCCAGTGTTCGTAAGGGACTGTCGCCAGATACTCGTACCCCTGATCTTTACCGTTACGGCGACGGATGACAACCTGTGCATTCTCGTCGTGATAAGGGGGAATATCTACACTTTCCAGACGCTGAGCCCGAAGATACATTTTGTTGCGGGCTTTACCGTCTATGACGATCGGTGGGAAAGCCGCTTCACGGTTTCCATCCTTGGATAGCAATATGGGAGTCAAGGCTATCGTATGCTGTGTCTTGATTTTAAGTTCACTCAAATCAACCAGCATGGTCAGTTGTACTTCTCTGCCTTTCTTGACAACTCCCCGGTTCTGTATCCCGATTTCGGCAAGGTAACTGATCTCGTTTTCAGCATGTATCACCTCCGGACAACATGCCAGTAACGCTAAGAATATGATATATAAATGTTTCATCTTTTTCCGGTATTACTTAATAATGTAGATAAGAGATATTCCCGCTTTCGTCGGGCCGAAATAATGCTTCTTCTGGTTACCCTTGAAACGACCGCAAGTCTTGCACTCGTACTTGTCGTACTTCGTGTAAATGTATCCGGCACCGATATTCGCTTCCAGATTCCAGCGTTTACCTAAAATCCACGTATAACCATAAGAAATACCGATCCCGGTGGCCCACCCCTCATAACGATGCTCTTGGGTAGACTTATTTTGGAAGGGAATCCGCACACCGCTGATATTGTATTCTGCAAACCCGGTATGAATACCGAAAAAATGTCCGTTGAAACGTTCGCACAACCAGTACCGGAATTCCGGCATCACCATCCAATGCTTGATCTTCTTATTATCGTCTTTATTAAGGGTCCACGGATTATACCCCCCCACCAGATCGAGGGTTGTACGCTTGCCCAGCCCGAATTCAAACCCGATGTTGGGTGTTGAAGTGGCCCAATAAAGAAGATTGGTTTTAACCGCAATATCCTGCGCGCAGACAAGGTTTCCACACCACCACACGACAAGAAAAATTCCGAGGATTAATCTTTTCATATTTTCATTTTATCGTTATACCATTCGTTACCGGCCAAGCCGGTATGTATATTCACTCCACTTTATTTTCTTTAATATCGGTAAAACACAAAATGTAATGTTGCCCCTGGCTGTATGTGTGTGTATGTATGTGTATGTATTTCTCTGTTTAAATACAGAAGAATAGAAAAGGTAATTCAGGGGCAAACATTACATATTTTATCTGATATTTATACAATAGGACCAATAAAAAGGAACATTTTTATTGGTTGAAATTCGAAAAAAAGGAGGTCTTTATGATGAAGAGTTGACTTACTGAATATCAAATAATTGAACTAAAAATAAAAAAGCCGATCTTATAAATAAGATGGCTTTATGTATCAAAAAAAATAAGGTTCGTTTTCTATAGATAAAACTATAACTTTCTTTTCATTAATATTATAATTACATTACAAATATAAATACTTTTTGGAATATGCAAAAATATAAATACAATTAATTTCATAATAGGTTCGTAAATCTGTTATAAATTACTATGTTTTAATATATTATTTCATATAAAAAATATATGTTGTAATTGTAATTTTATCAGAAATTGATTTTAGTCTTTTTCATTATTTCGGTTGTAAAAACTTTTGAATTCGTATCTCATAACGGTTGAAAAATACGTTGACCACTGACTGGCAGAAGTGACCGGGTCCCCACACACGAATACCGGAGACGGACAAGTACTAAAAAATTCTACTCTTCCCGGCGCTAATCAGCCGATAGACCACATAAACCGATAGGATTTATCCCCCCTGAAGCAGAACCCTCCGGCAATAAAATCTCTACCCTTCGTTCCTTTGAATTTTCCTGTATTTTTTATCGGAAAAAGAAAATAAACAACAAAGAAGTATATTGTCCCAATTGCTCCCGAAGAAATTTATAAGCCCTGTATTTTTGTTGTTTGACCGTATGTATCGTTATATTCAGGTCACAGGCAATCTCTTCTCCACTCTTCCCTTCAAGGCTCATCAGCATAATTTTTTTTCTTTCTTCGGGCAAGCGGTCGATCAATTCCCTCAATTTCCGGAATAACTCTTCCCGCACCACACTATAAAAATTTTCTTCCGACATTTCCCCTTCTTCTTCAAACCAGTGTTTTAGCCTTTCTTCTTCCACATTACGGTCACGCAAATATTTTAAAGCATTATTCCACACTGCACGGTATAAATAAACCGTCAAAGCTTTCCCATTCTCAAAGCGAACCGAACTATTCCACAAATTCACCAGGGTATTCTGAACAATATCGGGAACAACTTGTTCATCTGCCAAAATCCGGGAACTATAATGACAAAGGGGAGCATAAAACGACTTGAAAAGTACTTTCCAGGCCTTTTCATCTTTTTGGTTTATTCCTTGAATCAATTCTTTCGTTTCTGGCAACATGATCCCAAGCTTTCGACAGCCGAAAATAGAAAATATATTTAAGAACAAAAAATAAGAAAGAAAAAACGCTGACCGGCAAAATTTCAATTCCGCCAATCAGCATACTGTTAATCGTAAAAAGTCAAAAGTCGGCCCCCCATCGGTCATCGATAGGAGAACAAGCCTTCATTGCTTTCATCTTCGGCATTCGCGGCTATCCAGACTTTAAAATCACCGGGTTCCGGTCCGTATTCCATTTTTAAATTATACATAGAAATTGTTTCGGGGGTAATCAGAAACTCAACGTTCCGGGTCTCCCCGGCCTTTAATGCCAACTTCTGATAAGTAGAATAGACATAAAATTCATACCTAAAAATCCATTCCCGCCGATTCAGTAAATCGATACCGAAACTGATACGGAAACTCAAATCTTCGATTACCTCCCAAGTGAGATGTGCATTTCCCGTCACCCGGTCATCCCGGATATTCTTATTCAGGTAAGCGATCGTAGCCAACGGATTCCCGGTAGAAGAATTCTGAGAATCCGAGAAATCTCCTTCTTTATCGTAAGATTTAATAGTAAAGCTCAAACGGTAAGCCTGTCCGACTACCACCGGGGTTGCCATTACTTTTTTATCTAAAAGCAGCTGACATATTATGTCCGATCGTTATTTTTTCTCAGAGGTGATATTCATTATGCGCCCGCAACGTGAGCCGACGATATCCATTCTGTTTGATCACTTCTTTTTACTGGAAGAAACCGACACTCAAATTATAACTTACATTTTCAGCACCTCCACTCAAGCCAATCTGGTAATTCCTGACGGAATCAAGCCTGAAAATCTCGTCAAACCAATCAGTGCCTTTTTCTAGTAATTCGAGATGTGGATACGCAGGTTCTTCTCCCATAGCACCTTTGGCCAGAACCATGACTTCCGATAATGGCACCGATAGTTTCTTCCTTAACAACCACCGCAGCTCCGATAACGGATTCCCGGTCTTTTTTCTGTCACTTATCCCGTCACCGAAATTCTGTCCTGTCCGAAGAGTACTTCCGATAATAACAAAAGTGTACCGATCAAAAACAAGCCTCTTCCCTTCATATGTCTTAAATTTATCAGTAGTAATATAAATGAGTTACTCTCCCCCTTATTTCATCCGATTGCGATTTTCTTCAGCCTGTCGTTTGTTAGGGTTACAACTTTCCTTATATTTGCATATTTACATCCAATTTACGGTTTTATGCGTTTATGGAAATGGTTAAAATTGGGGTTTGACCAGACTTTTTCGGGAGCCTGGTGGAAACAATTACTCTGGCTTACCAGTGTGATCGTATTTTTCTTCGCGGGGATGTATATCCTGCGTCCCCAGGTCGGTATCTCCCCCCAGACGGAAAATGTCTTCACTTCTCCGGCAGAACAAGAAACCCAAAAACTGAATTTTTGGGATTTGGTAGAACTTTTTATCGATCCGGGAGGATTCGCCAATCAAAAAGAGGTCAACCGTCCTTATGCCTTATTGGTCGTACTGGCAGGCATGTTGTTACTTACGGGTATTTTAATTTCGGTATTTTCGAATATGCTGGAACGCCGGGTGGAACGTTTCCGCAAAGGCGACAGCCATTATGCTTTTTCCAATCACATCATTATATTGGGTATCGACGATATGGTGCCTTATCTGATCCAGCAACTCCGACGAAATGCCGAGTATAAAAAATGCGATATCGTCGTATTGACCGTCGAAGATACCGAACAGGTGCGACTGAAATTCCATGCCGAACTGAACCGGAAAGAAGAAAGGAGACTGGTCATCCTGCACGGACGGCGGGACTCGAAAGAAGAATTAAAAAAAGCCAGGGTTCATAAAGCGGAAAAATTGTTTATCTTAGGAGAAGCGAATGAATACGACCGGGATTCTTTAAATATCGACTGTGTTAAACGTGTGGCAGAAATCTGCGAACAAACCAAACGTAAAAAACCACTCTGTTGTCATGTTTTATTCGAATATCAGGGTACTTTTTCGGTATTTCAGGTTTCGGATATCAGTCAGCAAATCAAACAATACATCGAATTTACTCCTTTCAATTTCTATGAGATCTGGGCTAGACGGGTTTTGGTAAAATGCAGTGCGGAAAGTAACGGCACGATTCATTATTTCCCTCTGGACCGGGGAGGAATTAGCGAAAACTCGGAAAATTACGTTCATCTGGTCATTATCGGTATGACCCGTATGGGTATAGCCCTGGCAATCGAAGCGGCCCATATCGCCCATTTCCCGAACTTCAAAACTCACCGGAAAAAAACGCGGATCACCTTTATCGACCGGGAAGCCAGACGGGAAATGGATTTCTTCATGGGACGTTACCGTCATTTGTTCGACTTATCGGAAGCCCGGTTTATGGATTGTGAACAAGACAAGACATTTCATCCCTGCCCCAGAACTTCGACAGCCGATTTTATCGATTTGGAATGGGATTTTATCCAGGGAAGGGCCGAATCCGAACCTGTCCAAACCTTATTAGGGCAATGGAGCGGTGAAAAAGATAAACTATTGACCATTGCCATCTGTTTTAATTTTCCGCATACCAGTCTTGCCCTCGGTCTTTATCTCCCGGATGCCGTCTATGCCCACCAGGTTCCGGTATTGATCCGCCAGGAAACCTCGGACACGATTCTACAAATCGTCAATTCTTCTATAAAATATCAGGCTTTACGGCCATTTGGAATGGTCAACCGCTGTTACGACCTGACAATGGAGGATTTATATCTGCCGAAATGTATCAATTATGTCTACGACTATTTTTACCAGCATACTGTCAATCCCCCGGATCTCCCTTCCGAAAAAGAATTGACAGAAAAATGGAATAAGCTACGGGTAGTGAAACAATGGTCGAATATTTACAATGCCAGCTCTATAGCCACTAAGCTCCGCTCGATCGGAATCGCCTTACCTATGAAAGATAGAATGCGAGAACTCACTCCACATGAAATCGCTATCCTGGCAGAAGTAGAACACAACCGCTGGAATGTCGAGGAATTGTTAATGGGTTACCGGACTGTGACTCCCGAAGAAGAAAAAGAAATTGAAAAAAATATCGAATTGAAAAACGTATACAAGGAAAAACGTACTGCCCACTATGACATCCGGCCTTATGAAGATTTACGGTCGGATGAAAACGGTCGTTGTGCCAATGTCTACGACATCAGCATCACTTCGGCAATTCCTTTAATCCTCAACCATATACATACGCAAACCGATCAAGTGGAGGACTGATCATTTATTTTAGATTTTGTTTGTAAATTATCTGTTTATTAATTATACTTGTAAAAAAAAAAACAAAATCATGAAATACTTTTCGTTCCTTGTTTATCTAGTAGCCTTTATCGCTTGTCATGACGATCACCATACAGAACCGGAATTACCACAAGGCCAGTGGACCGAATCGCATCCATTCAAGGGAATTCCACGTACAGGAGGGGTCAGTTTTACTATCGGAGACGTCGCTTATGTCGGCCTGGGGCGTACTTTACCTACAGCTACCGAGGCATTAAAAGATTTTTGGATGTACAAAGATACGACCTGGACCCGTATTGCCGACTTTCCGGGGACAGAACGTTACGGAGCGGTTGCTTTTGTGCTCGGCAATATCGCCTATGTAGGTACAGGTTATACTCCATCCACCAAAAATCGAGCAGATGAATTTCATCATGATTTCTATGCCTATGACCCATCGACCGGTAAATGGAGCGACACTCCGGTGACTTATTTACCTCCCGATGCCCAGGGCGAAAGTAATGCCCGTAAAGATGCCATTGCTTTTTCGTTAAACAATAAAGCTTACGTAGGTACAGGCATTTCACCTAAAAACCATGCTTTGAAAGATTTATATTGTTTCGACGGTTCGACCTGGACAGAACTTTACTTTCCCGGTGAAGCCCGATACGGAGCTTCGGTTTTTGTCATAGACGATAAAGCGGTAATCTGCCTGGGTACAAGCGGGGCGAATAAAACGTCCTATTTAGCCGATGTAAATATTTTCGACGGCATAACCCAGGAATGGTATGCTCCCCGCCCCCTGGTAAATCTGAAATCCCATCAGGACGACGAAGAATACGACCAGATTCCGCGGGCTTATGCCATAGCTTTCACTTCGGACAAAACGGACGGACAAACCAAAGGATATATCACGACAGGGATGGGCCCGTATCTTCATACCTGTTGGGAATACGATATTCAAAAAGATCATTGGAGGAAAGTCAGCGATCTCCCTGCTCCTATGACAAAGCGGATGTATGCTGTCGGCTTTTCCTTAAACGGTAAGGGATATATCACTACCGGAGGATTGAATTCAAACACTCCTATCCCCGCCGATATGTGGAGTTTTACCCCATAAACCGAAAACCGGGAAAGTTTCCGGTTCCTGATACCGGTCATCGATGAGCTAATTTAAATGGATTCACCGACGCCTGACTCTGCCGGAGTGTATATTTTGCTTTCATAGCGTGTACACTTTATGACCATACCAGCAATAAAAATTTTAAAACAACAAAAATCCCGAATTGATCCAAGTTTTTGTTTCAAATTTTCGTGTAACAATCGTGTAACATTTACGGAAATAACGGCAAAAAAGTTTGATTTTTTGCACTAGAAAAGGGGTCAAAATCGATTGATTATTGCCCCCTTTTAGTTTTAAGTTGCTGATTTTCAGTGGAGCCAATTGCGGGACTCGAACCCGCGACCTACGCATTACGAATGCGTTGCTCTACCAGCTGAGCTAAATTGGCATTTACGGGTGCAAAAGTAACAATTTTTTGAGATATCAAAACGATTCAGGAGAAAAAATCTACCTCACCGGATATAAAGTTTACCGGATTTTGGCCATGTTTGCAAAAAAAACTACGTTTGTAGCCGTTCAAAGACTAATTATGGCATCCGAAAAAAAATTTTCTTTCAAAGCCCGTTTGCATAGTTTCAAATATGCTTTTCGTGGTGTGTTTCTTTTATTTCATTACGAACACAATGCGTGGATACATTTGATTGCAATTGTTTGTGCTGTCATGGCAGGCATCATTTTACCCCTGACTTCTTTGGAATGGGTAGTAATCCTTTTTGCTATCGGTAGTGTGCTTGCTGCCGAAGCCATAAACACGGCGATTGAAAAACTAGCCGATTTCATTTCCCCGTCGCATCAGGTCCTTATCGGTAAAGCAAAAGACCTCGCAGCAGCAGTACTGATCCTGTCCACCTGTGCATTTATCATCGGAGGTATTATCTTTATTCCTAAAATAATCCATTTCTAAGTTTTATTCCTCATGCAAACAAAATTTATTCTGCCTTGCCTGTTAAGTACTCTTTTTTTCTTAAACTCTTTTTCGCCCTCGGCTCAGAATCGTAAAACCATCGAAACGACGACCGATATTCTCATGTTCATCACACCGGTAGCAGGATTTGCCGGTTCACTGGCTATCGGAGATTATCAGGGTACCAAACAAATTATCTTTTCGGGAGCGATGAATATGGCCATGACCTATGCCCTGAAATATGTGATCAGGAAAGAACGGCCGGACCATAGCGATCATCATGCTTTTCCTTCTTCCCATACCTCCGTCTCTTTTCAGGGAGCCTCCTTTATACAAAGACGCTACGGATGGAAATTCGGCTTACCGGCTTATTTACTCTCCGCCTACGTCGGTTGGGGACGGACGTATGCCAAAAAACACGATTGGTGGGATATCATCGGAGGAGCAGCCATCGGAACAGCCAGCAGCTATATCTTCACCCGTCCGTTTGCCCGAAAACATCATTTCACTTTCTCGCCGGCAATTTTAGATGGACAACACCCCGGTTTTTATATCTCCATCCAGCTTTAAACCGGTTTCTTAGTTTCTTTATTTAGAACCATTAAGAATTATTTATTACCTTTGTTTTCTCTTTAGTGAAAGAAGCATGCAAAAAGTAAAAAAGCATACCGGCATACGAATTTTTTTCTTAGTCCTGTTCTGGGGCTATTTTGCCGACATTACCTTTTTTACTCATAGTCATATTATCCACGGAGTTACTATCGTCCATTCGCATTTTTCCTGTCCGATCCCGGCAAACAAAGATACCCAATCCTCTCGACCCGATCATTCGGCTAATGCATTAACCCTGATCGCTCATGCGCAAGTGTGGCATAGTCTGGTCCAAACTTCCCCGGAAATTCCAGCCATGACATGTACCCGGCATATCACTTATTATACAGAAACCGCCGTCATTCCGGAACAGATTTCCATTCCTCACTTTCACCTCAGAGGCCCTCCTGTAAAAACGTTATGATTTTAACGGCAGTTTGCCGAAGAGGTATATAATCGATTACTGAAAAGGGGAACTTTGTCTCTGTATATACACCTTCATCTACAGGAACGAAGTTAAGGCGGGTATATATTATGTACTATTTAGCAAACCTATAAATGAGTTTCATCGTTCTAAACGGATACTCCTTTTGCCACAATGACCAAGGAATGTAGTCATTACAAATTCTTATACTATTAAACTTTGTAAATCTTCTATCATCATGCGTTTATTATTTTTATTTCTGATCTTACTCGGATCAGTTCATCATTCTATAGCAGATCATTTTACAGATAAAAAAACTAAAACCGATGCCAACCTCACAGGCCATGTCATCAATAAAAATACCGGAGAACACATTCCCTTCTTCACTGTCAGTCTGAAAGGTACTACACTTGGAACGGCAACCGACGAAACCGGTCACTATTTTCTGAAAAACCTGCCTGTCGGTTCCTATACCATCCGGGTAAACGGGGTAGGTTATCGATCGGCAGAAAAACAAATCGTTCTCCGGCAAGGAGAAACCCGCGAACTTAATTTCGAAGTAGAAGAAGATATTATCCAGTTGGAAACCGTAGTAATATCGGCCAATAAAAATGAAACAAACCGGATGGAAGCGCCGGTAGTTGTCCATGTGATGACTCCGAAACTATTCGAAAATACCAACTCGGTATGTCTGGCCCAGGGCCTCAGTTTTCAACCTGGCCTTAGGGTGGAAACCAATTGTCAGAACTGCGGTTTTCAACAAGTCCGCATAAATGGTCTGGACGGTCCTTATACCCAACTTCTCTTAGACGGCAAAGCCCTATTCAGTTCACTGAATGGTGTATACGGCATTGAACAGATTCCAGCCGGAATGATTGAACGAGTCGAAGTTATGCGCGGCGGAGGATCTGCCCTTTATGGTGCCAATGCCATCGGCGGTACAGTGAATATCATCACCAAAGAGCCTCTGAACAACCTGTTTATGATCAGTCATAACCTGATAGCTATCGGAAATTCGGCATATGACAATACGACCTCGCTGAATGCCTCTCTGATCAACGGTCAACGGAATGCAGGTCTCTATATTTTCGGTACCTCACGCCACCGGCAGCATTATGATCATGATGGGGATCATTTTTCAGAAATCGGGGAACTCAAGCTTACCACTTTGGGATTCCGCAGTTATTACAAACCTTCTTCTCAAACAAAACTGACCTTAGAATATCACAATATCCAAGAATTCCGGCGTGGAGGAAATCTGTTCAGCCTACCTCCCCACGAAACCGACATCACCGAACAGGCCGATCATGATATCAATGGTGGTGGAGTGGATTTCAGTTTTTTTTCTAAAGATTATACCCACAAGTTTAGCCTATATTCCTCCGTCCAACACACTGACCGACAATCCTATTACGGAGCAGGTAAAGATCCCAATGCCTACGGCAAGACGAAAGACCTGACTGCTATTGCAGGGATTCAATACTCATACAATTTCAACCATCTTCTTTTTATGCCGGCAATATTGACAGCCGGCAGCGAATATTCCTATAACAAACTCGTCGATAAAATGCTGGGTTATCACCGTACCATCGACCAAAAGGTCGACGTCTACAGCTTTTTTCTCCAAAATGAATGGAAAACAGAGCAATTCAGTTTCCTATTGGGAGGCCGACTGGACAAAAACAGTTTCATCGATTATATCATTTTCAGTCCTCGTATCAACCTACGCTACAATCCCTTGAAAGACATCAGCCTCAGAGTCAGTTATTCGGCCGGTTTCCGGGCCCCCCAAACCTATGCTGAAGACCTACACGTAACTGCTGTCGGAGGAGAAGTGTCGCTGATCCAGTCGGATCCGAATCTGAAAACCGAAAAGTCGGGAAGTTATAGCGTCTCAGCCGACATTTATCATTCTTTCGGACGAGTACAAACCAATCTGTTGATTGAAGCATATTATACCAAATTGAAGCATATTTTTGTAGTCAGCCCTATCGGTTACGACGAAGAAGGCAACAAAATACTCGAACGCCGTAATGGTTCGGGTGCCAAAGTAAAAGGTATCAATCTCGAAGGAAAAATTATCCCTCACCGGGATGTACAAATCCAATTGGGGATATCTCTCCAGCAGAATAAATACAATCGTCCTCAATCCTGGAGTGACGATCCGGATACAAAGAAAACCCGTGAAATGTTACGTTCTCCCAACCGGTATGGCTATTTCACGTTTTTTACTTCTCCTTTCAAAAAATTCGGTATATCCGCTTCAGGCACTTATACAGGAAGTATGTATGTTCCTCACATGGCCGGATATATCGAAAAAGACAAACTGGAAAAAAGCGGAGATTTCTTCGATACCAACATTAAATTGAATTACGATTTTACCATTAGCGGAAATTATATTCTTCAACTCAATTGTGGTATCCAGAACATTTTTCAAAGCTACCAAAAAGATTTCGATCGGGGAGAATTTCGGGATGCCGGATACATTTACGGACCGGGCCTTCCCCGTAGCTGGTTCGCCGGCATTAAACTCAGCCTGAATTAACCGGATCGGGTGATTTCTAACCACCGCCCGGAATTTCCTTCCCTACCACCCGGAATACCTGCTGTAAAATATGGCCTTCTTCATCCATCAACGTCAAGGTATGGCGACCTTCTTTCAGCCATACTTCTTGCTGATGGATGGAGTGGGTTACACCCAAAAACTGCTCGTCGACATACCAATAAATCCGCACTTTAACCGATCGATGCACGGCTTCGAGAACCACACGTCCGGGTTTCCCTCCGAAATCCCTGGGAATAAAAACCCGGGTTCCCCGTTGGGGATAAATCATTTCCATCATCTCTTCCCCCTGAGGGTGACAATCCGGACGATAAGGCGGTAATCTGCGATATCCGGTATGAGTCCGGCAATAGTACCATTCCTGCACCGGTGGAAGCACAAACCAGGGCTGTATCCTGATCCGGTGCACCGGCTCACAATCCGAAGTCACCTGCCATTTTCCGGTAGCATCGAGATTTACCAAGCGGTGGTAAGGACACACCTGTGTCCTGCTTCCGGCAGCACAAACCCGGATGGTATCGGTCTCCTCACAATAAGCCGAAGCCCGGTAACCGCTCCGATGACATACGACCACCTCTTTCATCTCCTCGGCCGGTTCGTAGAAATGCCGGTTCACAGGCAAAAGACCAGCGACCTCAAAGAGTACCGGAGCCGCAGCTCTCACCCCAACCAAACCCGGACGTCCTTCCCCGTCGGCATTCCCTACCCAAACGCCGATCACATACTCGGGATTCACTCCCACCGCCCAAGCATCCCGGAAACCAAAACTAGTTCCCGTTTTCCAGGCCAGATTCATCGCCGAGACAAAATTTTTCCACCCCGATTCCATTTCCGGCCGTTCCACCTCCTCCAAAGCTTTCATGGTCTGCCAGATCGCCGAAGCTTTCAATACACTCCGATCCGCACTAATATTTTTCTCTTCCTCATCTTGTCCTTCCGCTCCGCTATACTCCTCCCAAACCTTCAAACGGGAATATTCCCCGTCAAAATATTGTCCGTCTCTGTCATTATAATGATTCAATACAGCACTCATTCCTCCATACAAATTACAAATATCCCAAAGTGACGTTTCGGCACCACCCAAAATCAGACTCAGTCCATAATGATCGGCGTCGCGGTTTAAAGAACGAATACCCAATTGTTTCAGATCATCGTAAAAACGGGCATATGAATAATCTTTGAGTAAGCGTACAAAAGGAATATTCAAGGATTGAGCCAAAGCCTGCCTGGCCGGTACGACGCCCTTAAAATCACGGTTAAAATTCGAAGGAGAATAGCTTCCGAAACGGGAAGGGATATCGGGCACTAAGGTCCCGGGTAAAATAAACCCACTCTGTAACATGCAAGCATATAAAGCCGGTTTGAGAATACTTCCCGAACTCCGAACGGCCTGAACAATATCCACGTCATTTCCCCGGCTACCCTTCCGGGGAGCACTATTCCCGACATAGGCCCTGACTTCTCCGGTCGGGACATGAGCCACCAACACAGCCATGTTATAGATATAATTCTGGCTCAGTAAAGCAGTATGCCGTTCTACGATCTCATTGATCTTTTTCTGCAAGCGTCCGTCGATATATGTCGGGCACACTTTTCCTTTTTTTTCCCGATAAGCCTTAGCCAACAGATGGGGTGCCACAGTAGGGATATCGAACTTTTTTTCCGGCAAGGGCTCAGCCAAGGCCAGGTGGTACGAATCTTCGGACATCACCCCTTCCCGGTATAATTTGGCCAACAACCCGTCTCTTTTTTGTTTCAGTAAAGTATTGTTCTTTCCGGGATAAAGCAATGCCGGTGCATTAGGTAACACCGCCAGTAAAGCAGCTTCGGCCCAGCTCAGCTGTTCGGGCCGGCGGTTAAAATATTTCAGCGCAGCCGCCCGTATGCCGACTACATTCCCCCCAAAAGGAGCGTGTGAAGCATACATCTCCAAAATCTGTTTTTTAGAATAACTCTGCTCCATCCGTAGTGTCAGGAAAATCTCCCTTATCTTTTCAGGAACGGTACGGGGCGGATTTCCCAAAGCCAAACGCACCACCTGCATCGAAAGCGTACTTCCCCCACTGACCACATGCCCGGCCTGTATATTCTGCACTAATGCCCGGCACAAAGCCCACCAATTCACCCCCTGATGGGCTAAAAAATACCGGTCTTCGAAAACCAAAACAGAAATAACATAGCGGGGAGGCAAATCCTGAACCTCTTCAAAACGCATCTGCCCATCATCCGCCACCTTCATACCCATAACCTGCCCTTCCCGGTCGAACAACACCGTAGCATAAGGGTCCTGAAACAAGGGGACCGGCAGTATAGACCACCAAAAAAGAAAGAGAATAATAAAAAGCATTACGGCAATCAAAACAGATCGCCGGGAAATATTGCTCCATTTTACAACTGTGTTCATTCGTCCCTGCTTTTGCCTCCTAAAATACACACAATTCTAAAAATCCGAATCACTCGATTGCTAAATTTATCCTATAATTTTTGGCTTCTACCGACAAAGCGGAAGTTTTCTGCATCACTTCTCCATCCTGATTCTTCGCCAGGACAGTGTAACTCAACTTTCCCGAAACCGGCAATGTAAAATAACGATACCCCGTATCCTCCGCACCGGTAATAGTCACCGAACGCCCGCTTTCCGACACGATAGCCACAGAAATCTCTGTAAATTCACGGGCAAACGACTCGTCACAGCTCATGGCTACTCCCACATTGATCTGAGGTGCAGTCAAAGAAAGGGTAGTAATATCCCCTTCGATCACTTCAAAGGGTTCACTTTCGACACTATACACCGGATGCCCCGGCTCATCATTACCCGCTTCTGTTTGGTCAGGGGTAAAAGCTTTTACCGTATAATTCTCACCAACCGGCAAAGTTATCCGTTTAGAAAAGTCTGTTCCAGGAGCATAGTCCTGACCTTCTAACAAAACACCATTCTGTCGGATCTGAACCTGCAGACCTGCATCCACGGCACGGGACAGGGGAATAGTTTCTCCACCAACACTAAAGTGAATACTTTCTAATAATATAGAACCATAATTCACTCTCTGACTCTCAGATTTTTCACAAGAAGCACCCAAAATAACAGAAAAAAATATAATAATAATATGTATTTTCATCCCAACAAACTATTTATTATAATTCAATACAAAAGAATCCAACCAAAACTGCGAACCTTTCAAATAATAGTTGGAATAGAATGATCCACTACCCTCTTTACTAAATTTATCCTCCAAATGATCCCGGTCTTCTTTCGTTCCGGCTTTAAAAATCAATCTGACATGTGATATGGGTAACTGAACAAATTGCTCATTATAAACGACATCTAAATTTTGGGTTATGTAGTCAGATTGAGTATTATTCGACTTTATTTCCGCTCTACCTATAACAGTCTCCAAACCGTCTGTAATGTTAATTAACTGAATACTAATCAAATATTCATCGTCACCATAAGGAGAAGCTTTATACACAAAAGTCATGGAAGTCGGTCTGACATAAGCACTTTTGGCGTATATCGAATCTTGTCCGGAATCATACTCTCCGACACATACTATTCCTGAAGAAATATTTTTAATAACGCTTCCGCTTTTATTTCCAAAACTACAAGAATTACCCTGCCCCCACCCAATAGTCATCATATGGGCGACCGTACTACCGTTATCAGTTATCGGTAAAGTACTGGATTTTGAAACATAGAAAGCATTTACACCATTTGAATGACAAGTCAACGGATTTCTCGTTCCAATCCATCCCCCATTAAAAGTATATAAAGGGTTTCCGCTTTTAGGATAACTGGTTTCATATCCTTCATCCAAATTTGAATTGGGGATAGCCAAAGCTTCATATGTACGAAAACTCGTCACTTTCCCCGGTACCTGTCCCCGGTATTTAGGCCTTACATAATAAGTGCTCCCTGGTGTCAATTCATCCTTCCGCAAATCAGCAGCTAAAGTAGTCCAATTGGTTCCGTCCGTACTAAATTCATAGGTGATATCACTAAATTTAGTAAAATCTCCGGTTTTCACACTATCAGCCACCAAAGGATTTGCTGTAAATTCTTTGGTCCAGATATTTCCCGGATATACGCCAATAGAAAATACAGGCTTAATCGTCTTAACGGTATAATCCACTTTATCACTCCAACGTTCGTTGGCTTTTATCCTTACCTGAAACTGATTGTCAGCATCTAAACCTCCATCTTTTGTCAACAAGGAAGAAGTCATTTCCGTGAAATCAATTTTTCCCATAGTAGCAACTTGATCTAAAGTCGGCAGAACAATAGCAGCATTTTGCAAAGCTTGCCGATCTTCCTCTGTTATTGTCGACAAAAGATAAGTCTTATTTAAAGCGGAAAGATTAGGATCGGCAAAATTCAAGGTTATCTCGACATCTTGTACCGGCCGAACGGCAGCATAGCTAATAACGGCAGTTTTAGCCTCTTCAGTTTCGGTATAAGTCAGGAGATTATTTTCATCGAATCCTTCTGCGGTGATTTTCGGTTTCGGTAGCCACTCCTGTGGCAAAGTTTCATTTACTGTAATTGTTTCTACAGCAGCTTCCACCTCTATATCTAAGATGATCCCTGTCAAATTCGACGTATCGAATTTCAATTTATAATGATACCTTTTCCCTACTTCTACCGGCATCACATTAGCAAATTTCCGGGCATAAGGTAAACCATTCTCGATCCAGGTACCTTTTAAATAAAATTCCACCTCACTACCGGCTTTTATGTATGGATGTTCGCTACTCCCCGGATTCCATTTCAGAGTTTCGCCCCCTACAACCAGCTCGATATAATAATTCTTCAACATTTTATCGAGTTTATCTGCATTTAAAAACTCAAAAGAAGCAACAGCATTCCCTACCCGACACTGTAATACGACCTCCTGTTCTGTTCCGGACTCTACTATGACAGTTTCCTTTTCTGAAACATAATAAGGCGCATCCATAGCCAGCAGAGGGTTATCTCCATAAGATACCTGTATGGTATGTTCGCCACTTCTGAACAATTGTGATCTTGCATTAAAATCGGCACAAGTACCTCCGAATACCAAGCGGTTATCCTCCAGGCGAATCATTTCTACCTGAAACCGATCGGTCAATTCAGGACTCAAAGCATCAGGCAGAGCTTTACTTATGACCCGGTCCGTTATAGACAGGCGGATCCGGCCCTGTCCTCCGACCTCCGTTCCCTTGTCCTGGCAAGCTACTTGACCAAGCCAGACACAACATAAGAGTATATAATAGACTTTACGCATAATCATTCGTATAATAGTTCAAACTCATCTACATACAACTCACTTCCCGTCCCAACGGAACCGGAAACTTTAGACCCCTTAAAATCACCGCCATAACGACTGGAAGTTGCTACAATCGTCATCTTTGCAGGTTTTGCTTTTTTATTGCTATAAGCAATATCAAAACTAAATTCGGTATATTGGGTGACCGTCTCGCTCCCTACAAATTCCCCATAACCGATCAGATTATCACTTGCATCCCAAACTTTCACGTAAATATGGCACTGATCATTTTTTAAATCGGCAGGAGAACCGACATAATCCACGGGCATAGATCTGTATTTATACCATCCTTTCAAACCTGTCGGACGGGCTCCTGTGAAAGGACGTCCAAAAGAAACGCTGGCAGAAGGCTTTGTCATATTGGTCTTATAAGTACCGACAAACAAGTTTCCCGCAGCCGTTCCGACCAAATTAACTCCTCCTAAAGTAATCATACGAACCGCCCTCCCACTTACAGCATCGTCGGAAGGAGCTGAATTAGCCTCGAATCCTCCGGCCAATCCAGAAGTAACTCCCTCATTACCGGTTGCCCAGTAAGCCTGAGGATCCTCGTAATTATCGGCTACCGGATTCGGATACCAGTTCTTTCCATCCTGAGTCCAGGTATCAAAATTCAGATTAGGTACCTCTATTATTTTCTCTGTCGTAAAAGTCGCCTCATCACTGGTCTGTCCCTCAGCTACGATCCGCCAGAAATAAGTAGTTCCATCCTCTAAACCCGTCAATTCGGCCTTAAAGGCGGTACTACTCGTCTTTGTTATTGCTTCTGAAGCCAAAGTTGTCCATGTACTCTCACTCTCTTTTTTGTATTCAATCTCCGGATCGACACCTTGTTTGATTCCACCGGAAACGGTAGCATGTCTTGCCCATACGTCCGCTTCTCCGGGTGTCCCTATCGAAGCGGTTTGCACCACATCTACAATCCATTCTTCAAAATATTTACCAAGACGGCAAACAATAAACTTCTGAGGCCGGAAAAAATTCGTCACAGTCTGAGGTGACGGAACTACGGTTGCTTTACTTCCTCCCAATTCCATGGAATCGATTTGAATCTCATCCAATTTTTGCTCCTCGGTAACATAAATCAATACCGTTTTATTCGATTCATCGACAATAGCCTCTCCCACCTGATTTTTTACCTTAATAGCCCGGTGGATCACTTGTTTTACCTGAATCGTCCAATAATATTCCTGATAGGTTTGTAACAAGATTTTAGCAGGTTTTCCTAAACGCATACAAGTATTTGCAGCTGAAGGCAGAGCCTCAAGGGAATCGAACCCCCAACGGGGAAACTTGACGAACTTCACACAAGCGGCAGAATCAGGAGTCATCATTGCTTTGTCTGAAATTTTCAATTTCAGCACTTTCAGGCTATCGACATCCACATTACCGTCGACTGTGATATTGACTATATTTTTCGCTACATCGATTTCCGTCTCTCCCGTCTGCCCCTCTACCGTCATTTCCAGAATATTTCCGGGGATATAAGGATAAGGAACATCGTTCTTTATACACGAAGCCAATGTTAATAAGCAAATACAACCATACAATATCCTGACATTCATTTCTCCTACAAATAAAAGGTCATCCCAATATTAATCGAAAACAAGTCTATCTTAAAATTCCCCGAACTTTTATTATAATGTCCGGTTTCTACCTGATTACGAGTCTGCTGTATCCATTTAAAATCAAATCCCATCACTCCGACAGAAACTTCAACTGCTGCAAAGTTTGTAACGAAAGCAGCCAAACCGGGAGCAATACCGATCTGCAAATTATGGGTAGTCTGATAAGAACCAGTCTTATCATTTCCTTTACCGGAAGTATCTTTCCCCTGTCCATACCCATAAGACAAACGTGCTTCGTTAAAAAAACCGAATACTTTACTTTTCCCCAACCCCATATAAGTCCTCAGGAACCCTGAAACCATAAAACTATGGTCCCAAAAATTCTGGTCGGCTACATTAAAATTCAGATCGTCTCCCAAATCCAGATCCAGGTTATCCAGATTGATGTATGAACGGGCATACGCCAAACGTAATCCCGCTGCCACGTTATCTGCAAAAAAGTATCCGCCAAACGGACTGATTTTAAATGTATAACCGTCACCATTCAAATCTTTCAATACCAACAATTTAAAATCAGTACTTCGAAGTTCCGTATAAGAGAGCGTGGTGCCCACTAACCAGGCTCCTTTCGGTACAAAGAGCCCAGTCTGTATCTCACGGTCAAATTTTAATTGTGCCTGAGCAGCGGTCGCCAAGCAAACAAAGAACACAAAAACAAATATATATCCCTTCATCTATTTGTAATATGTCAATTCGAACTCGTCAACCCAAAGCGTACTACCGGCCCCCACACGCCCGACAACTTTCGAGCCTGAAAAATCACCACCATAACGGCTGGAAGTAGCAACAATCGTCATCTTCGCAGGTTTAGCCGTTTCATCGGAATATTTCACATCGATCTCAAAACGAGTATAAGTAGTCACTTCTTCTTTACCGACAAATTCTCCGAATCCGATTTCATTATCATCGGCATCCCACAGCCGGATATAGATATTACATTCGTCCATCGGCAATTCTTCCGCAGGCGGAACAGACCCTTCATTCGTTTCATGCGGTTCATATTTATAATAACCGGATAATTTTACAGGGCGTGCACCGGTATAGGGACGACCGAAAGAAACGCTGGCAGCAGGATTTGTCATATTTGTTTTATAAGTACCGATAAACAAATTTCCTGCAGCCGACGTCACTAAAGTAACACCGGTAATCGTACTCATTTTCGCAGCATATCCTCGATATGCCTCATCCCCTTCTACCCTTACAGTAATCGGATCACGACTACCGGCAAGGAACGAAGTCACACCGGAATTTCCACTAGCCCAATAGGAATCGGCAGCATCAGCATTCGCATACCAGTTCTTTCCACTTTGCGTCCAAGTATCAAAATTCAAATTCGGTACTTCCTGAAAATCCTCTGTCGTAAATACACTCATAGCTCCAACTTTCGCCCCGCATGCTATACGGTAATGGTAAGTCGTGCCGAAATCAAGTTGAGCCGTCTTTGCCGAATACACCCCATTGTCCCCTAACGTAGCAGCAACAGTAACCCACTCAGTCCCATCAGCTTTTTTATATTGGAATTCGATTGGGTCGGTCTCACTGCTTAAATCGGAAGTCCCATAAATATAAGCAAACTGCCCCCACGCATTCGCCTCTCCGGTATGCAAAGCCGGATCAGCATCGGATGTCAAAGGCACGACAATCGAAACGATATAATTGTGAGTCGTCTGATCGACCGTAATATTAAAATCACCTGTACCTTCATTCGTAACATCATATTTAATGCTGTAATGATATTGTGCCTGTACATCTGTGATAGACTTGCCGAGCGTAAACGATTTGTTGTCGGTATTGGTCAAACTCAATGTCGCAATAAGATCCGCAGCCGGAAAATAAGCAGACCGGCTTTCATCCTGAACAAATTCTACACTACCGTATTGGTTTTTGACTTCACAGGAATATGCCTTAAAATTTTCCTTAAAATTATCGGAATATTTTACAGACACCATACATTGAGCTAATTTGCAACTTACCTCAACCGGTTTGACTACATCCTTTTCCACTTTTACGTCTGTCTGACCGGCATAATAAGCCTTTCCTTCAAAACCGACAGCATGCACATCTTTATCGGCAGAATAAGCTTTCACAACATAAGTCCCTGTCGGTAAAAGCAGGCTTTCTCCCTTTAAAGAAGTCCAGTCATCCACATGCCTTATCACCTCCCCGTCCCGTATCAGATCAAGTGCTATTTTTTCAGTCGTTTCACCGGTTGCTTTACTTGTCGGAATCACAGTCTTATTCAACTCCACCGACGAAAACTGCAAATATCCGAATCCTTCCTTTAAACTATCCTGACAGGCCCCAAGGAAAAATGACAATAAAAAAATTGAATAATATCTTTTCATTTTCTACTCCAAATTTGATGCAACAACCGTTAAAGTACCGCTCACCGGTTCACTGACTCCATCTTCTACGGTTAACGTAAAAGTATTCGTACTCGGAGCATATAAATTCAACAATACCATAAAATCCGTCACATCGAACAGATAAGAAGTCTTTCCTTTTATCGGATCGTCAGGATCTATCAAACCGATTCCATTCCCACTCTCTAAAGAATTACTCAAAACATCAAATAATTTTCCTGGATTGGCAATATCGAATTCCTCAGCTAATCCGAAGCCTCCCAATGTTGCCATAAACTTCTCATTATCGGAATCGATTTTTACCAATAATTTAGTAATTCCCTTAGGTGCAGAAATATTGACCAATACCTTTTGTCCCTCCGATAAGGGTAAATTATAAGTTTCACCTAAACCGGTCACTGTAATTTGGTCTTTCCCGGGATCATCCGGATCAGGTACATCCGGATCAGGCGTAGAACCACCATCACCGTTAAATACGATATTTTCTGTTGGAATCTCGATCGTCAATCCCGTTTCATTCATCGTCAGATCGACCGAGATATTCAATTCGATCTGAGTTGTAGGATCTACCGAAGGTTTATTGCCGGCATCAATATTTACCGTAAATTCATCTCCTGATACCAGATTACTATTTCCTTCTGCATCAGCAGGTTTAGTTACAGTATAATTTTGAGCAATCTGAGTGTTTGCCGTTGTCGTAGCTTTCACTGTCAGCTGTACACTATTCTTCTTCTCCGGTACTTTAAAAAAGAAAGTTTTCCCTAACTGTTCTTTTTCAAACACTTTGACTCCTGCCTCTCCATTAGTCACTGTAATTGCATAATCATCCTGAAATTGTTTTTTAAAATTATCTGTAAACCCTACTGTAACTGCAATATTTTGCAATTTACAGATCGTATTTACTTTCGTGGTTTTTCCCGCCAGGATTTCGAATTCTGTTTCACCTCTAAACCAAGGCCTTTCAGAAGCATTCACATTACTACCATCATAGTTATAGGCAACTACTTTATATTTCCCAGTAACCAATTTTACCTGTCCTTGAGTCAACAGATCGGCATAACTATCATAGTGATGTTCTGTTGTTCCTGATATCATATTAATAATTTCGACCGGATACAAAGTCGCATCCACATCTTTTGAATCAAAAGCAGCCTTTGTCGTTTGATTCTGACCGTTAGAAACCACATCCAGAGTAAACCAACCTTCTTCCTGCTGATCTTCTTTCGAGGGTAATTTTTTAAGTTCGTCCCGCATCTCACAAGCCATAAAGCCCAAAGCCAGCAGGCCCAATATTATATAATTATTCGTTTTCATCATTTTTTCTTCATTAATTTCCTACTTCTGTGTCTTCTCCAGGTAAAAATTCATCCGGTATTTCAATAGGGTATTCCTGAATAGTAACGGAATCATCGATCGTAACGGTAATACCATCAATTTTACCCCCCTCGACGTCAATCATTTTCGGTTTAATCGTAATTGTCAGAAAATCGCGCGGTTTAATCGATACCACTTGTTCCCCAAAATTTTCAGGACTTACAGTCACCCCTTGTTTATCCTTCAAATCGAAAGTCAAGGTCAAAGTTTCACCGGCAGCATCCGCTTTGAAAAAAGCATCTTTATCCACATCTTCTTTTGCCATTACAAAAGGAACCGACAAATGCCTCGTACTCAAATTTACCTTACAATCTGAATAAAACTCGAAGAAATTATCCTCGAATTTAATATTTACTTTCACATTGGCAGGTACACAAGTAAACTTCACCTCCCGGTTATCCCCTTTCACTAAATTAAAGGTTTGTGATCCCTCTACATAAAGTTTATCATATCCGGCAGCCACATTCTCACCGTAATACGCCCGGATAGAATAATTTCCCGGTTCCAATTTTTTAGCCAACTCCATATCTCCATATTTCACCGTCTCAAAAATAGTACCGTCTTTAGAAAGCTCCACCGTATAATTATCTACATTCTGATAGGCTAAAACATCAATTGCCTTCGTCTTTACAAAAGAAGGATCAGCCAAAAGACAGAGACTCACTTCTGCCGTCCCCTCTCCGGAAAAATCACTTTCCGAATGGCAAGCAGCCAATAGGATAATCCCTAACATACAAACAAATAGTTTTCTCATAAATTCAATATTAGTCTATATTTTATACCAGATATTCTTCAATATCAAGAACATTATTTAATTTTAAACGTATTCCAAAGTATAATAGTTTTAGATGTTGGGATAGAATTATCTCCTATATATACATACAAAAAAAAATAACAAAAATTATGCCGAAGTCTGATCAAAGTTTAAAATATACAAAAAAAATCGCATTATTATATAAATAAAAAAACAGTCTGAAAGATTTTCAGACTGTAAAGTTTTCAGATATCCGGATCAATAATGGGCCAAACAATACCAATAAAGTCCGGCAACCGCATCTTCCAATAAATCGAGCACCAGCTCGAATCCTTGGGGACCTTCATAATAAGGGTCGGGAATTTCGGAATATGAAGTGGATTTCCGGCAAAAATCAGTCATTTTAAAGATTTTCGCTCTTTCTTCCTCATTTATTGCTGCACGTTTTAAAGCCTCGATATTCTGGTCATCCATACCGATGATCATATCGAACTCTGCAAAATCGGCAGTCGGATAAAAAGTACGGGCACGACTATCCAGGACATATCCCCGGCGGCTTGCGTGCCGGCGCATCCGCTCATCAGGAAGAGCTCCGGCATGTCCGCTATAAAGTCCGGCCGAATCGATCAAGAACTCTTTTTCTTTGCCCTCTTTCTTTATCCATGCCTTCATGATTGCTTCCGCACCCGGAGAACGGCAAATATTCCCCAGACATACAAACAATATCTTCTTCATTTAACTAAACAACGAATCGACAAATTCCTCCCGGTTGAATACCTGCAAATCTTCGATTTTCTCACCGATACCGATATATTTCACAGGGATCTTGAACTGGTCGGATATACCGATAACCACACCTCCTTTGGCGGTTCCATCGAGTTTTGTAATAGCCAAAGCGTTCACTTCCGTCGCCAGTGTAAACTGCTTGGCCTGTTCGTAAGCATTTTGTCCGGTGGAGCCATCCAATACCAACAACACTTCATTCGGAGCCTCCGGCAAGACCTTTTTCATTACGTTTTTGATCTTTGTCAGCTCATTCATCAAGTTTATTTTATTATGCAACCGTCCGGCGGTGTCGATAATCACGACATCAGCTCCGTCGGCCTTGGCTTTACTTAACGTATCGTAAGCAACAGAAGCGGGATCGGCACCCATTGCCTGTTTTACAATCGGCACTCCGACCCGGTCTGCCCAGATCACCAATTGATCGACAGCAGCAGCACGAAAAGTATCGGCAGCTCCCAATACCACTTTTTTACCGGCTTCTTTAAATTTATAGGCCAACTTTCCGATCGTAGTCGTTTTCCCCACTCCATTCACTCCCACCACCATGATCACATAGGGCACACCGTTTTCAGGTAATTCGAACGAAGCGGCATCGTTAACAGTATTCTCTTTCAACAAAGCGACGATCTCCTCTTTCAACACCCGGTTCAATTCATCGACACCCATATATTTGTCGCGTTGTACACGCTCCTCGATACGTTCGATAATCCTGACCGTAGTCTCGACACCTACATCCGAGGTGATCAAAACCTCTTCCAGATTATCCAACACCTCGTCATCTACTTTAGATTTGCCGACCACCACTCTGGCCAGCTTTTTAAAAACACTTTCTTTGGTCTTTTCTAACCCCTTATTCAGGTTCTCTTTTTTAGTCTTTCCGAATAATCCGAATAATGCCATTTCAATAAAATATGATAAAAATTTCAAAGCCCTAAAGTACAAATAATTTTAATATCAATATGATAACGTTTCATTAATTATTAAAACAAGCGTATAAATTAGTCCAAAAGCATACTGGCGATGAATCAGATCCAAGCTCCCTACAACCGAATAAACCAACACGATATATTCAACGAGAAAATGTCATCCCAACCCAAACAAGAAGAAAGAAAAAAACGAGATCCATTTTATTGAATCCCGTTTCCTATTTTTCCATCCGGTCGGATAAATTCAGACATTTTCCCTATCGGGCATTTTTATCTTGCTTTGTAAGCGATATCTTTGACGATACCGAATCCGGTATACGTCTCGCCGAACTGCGTTAAATCTCCGGCAAATTCAGGGACATCATAGAAGCGTAAAATTCCTTCGCTACCGGCTTCCGCATCGGAATTAACGGAGCCTACCGCCAAACGATACTGACAATCAATGGCAACATCGGGATAATGAATACTATGTCCTAAGCCTAATCGCGGCAGCTTATTGAATTTAAGCATAGATACGCTGTTTTCGCCAGGCAGAATAAGAACCCGCCGGGCCGAACGAGTGGACATATCGTATAAATACACTTCATTGCCGCTATTATATATCAGGAACGGCAGAGTGGGGTGGAATGCGAAACAGGTTGCGTTCGCCAATCCCGGCGCTTTGGCAGCATCTATATCCATGTAGGTGCTCTGCACAGGCGAATCCTGATATTGTCCTGCTGTGATGCCATATATACTATATTGTCCCGCAGCATCTTTCAGCAAAGCGAACACCAGATTGCCGCCTCCCTGTCTCGTACCTGCCATGTAAACCATGTCCTTTCCCGTGTTCCAGTCGAAAAGTTTGGAACCGGTCTCGGGCTCTTTGGGATCGAATAAATACTTTGTTCCGTTAGGAATCGCAGCATATTGCAAAAAGTATTTAAACCTCCGGTTCGTCTTATCGTACAGGATTCCGTTGTAACCGTTTGACCATCCGACACCGATAAAGGGAGCCATTTTGTAGTTAGGTTCCCCGAACGGCTCGTCTACGTTAATTTTCACATCATATAAAGCCGAACTACTGCTCATTTTTTGATAAACATCTCCATCTGCGGTAATGACTATATAGCTGTAATTATTTTCCTCTCTCACAATAAAGTCATCTATGGAGCGTGCAAATACCGTACTTCTCGGGTCATTAAAATTACGGTTGAAATTGCCGTTATAAGACCATATACAAAAACTATTATCTTCCGTATATAAATTTAAATAAGGAGAATTAGCTGTGTACAGCATATTACTCTCCAAAAGGATCTGACAAGCGCCATGTGATTCCGGTAAAAAGTCCAGCAGATTTCTCGAAACAGCAATCCGGTCACCAACCTCACCGATCATATCTATTCTGACTTTACGTTCGCTGCCTTCCTCACATAATACGACCCACCCTTTGGTCGTGGAGGTCACCACGCTCAGTTTGAATTCAGCAGAAGTGACAATATTGGTCCGCAAATCCTTCACCTTGAACCAGACAGTATAATTACCGGGATCTATTTCTGCCAGAATATTCAGATCTTTCACCCTACTGGAATCCAACAGCCTTGGTTCCAGGAAATCACCTCCTACCGGTCTATCGTAATAATAAGAAAATTCATAATTGGGATCATCGGCGTTAATCACCCCATCAAATTTCGAGGTCACGGCCGGTGACAATACCAGATTTTCCGATTTATACAATGCAGACATCAGCTCTTCCGGAATGCCGGTAATGGTCAGTTCGTCAATCTCCCTGTAATCGTAATTTCCCTTATCATCGTAACAAGAGAACAGACCGAGGACGAGACATAACAGTAATATAACATTGTGTTTCATTATTCTTTCTTTTTTTATTCGTATGCACTATAATCAACTAAATAATCTGAGCCCAATTGCATCAATGAACCGTCGAGTTCCCGTACCGGATTACCTTCATCAGCCCTTTTTTGCAATTCCATACGTGTGAGCACACATACCGACGGAGACACGTAATAGAAATTTTTCTGTGAGAACTGGGAATACGTCCATCCCATAACGGATAGTATAAAATTTAATTTAGTATGGGAATACTCACCCCAATTTGTTTTATAAAAATCCCAACTAAACGGTTTTGCAAATACCAAAGAATAGCGAATGGTAATCCGTTGCACGTCGATGGTGTCATTACCTACTATGCGTTTCTTGATGTATGCCTTAAAGTACTGGTTTTCTTCCAGTCCTAAGGTGATGTAACGCACAATTCCGTCTTGCAGTTCTTCTGTTTTTTTGACGTTAACCGTTACATAAGCCAATGCTTCGCCTTTAGGCATAATAAATTCTTCGGGTAGGGTGAAATCTTTCCCTTCTTCAACGGTTCCCCCTATCGTTTTAACGACAAAAGGACGATCCTCTTCCGAAACGTTCCCGAACAATCGAACAGGAATTCTCACCTGTGCATATTCTCCCACCACGGAGGCCAAGGAGTTATCGCGAGTGGTATCGCTATAATTGTAAATAACCGAAGCCCCCTCACGGATAGTACTTGTATAATAAGCAAAATAAATTCCCGAAGTGCTATCCGACTCTCCTTCATAGTAGATCGCTTCGTTTTCCCCACAGCCAGCGAGCAGCAAGGAATAACCAATGATAATAAATAATAGTTTTTTCATGATACTCTAATTTCTATATTTGATTTCACTATCCGGCAAATTCGGAACATACTTAGCATTACTCATTGTGATGTTGGTATTGGAGGAACCCGATTGAATTTTTGCAGTGTTTGTACGCTTATAGTAGAACCATAACTGTCCTTCACACAGAAACTCTTTGGAGTATTCTTTGGCCAATTCGCCCTCTAATCCTGTCGTCACCTGCACCTGATTACCCCTTCTCAGACGGTGTGCGTTCAGGTAATCGTATTGTGTCTGCTCTTCCGTGGCACATTCAGCAGCAATCAGATACATCTCGCTCACGCGAATCAACGGCATCAGCTTACCGTATACCAGGTCGGTGTCTGCAATTTTACGCAACCGCACATTCATCAGCAGATTCGTTTCTCCTATGCCATTGGAAGCTTCCCACCAATTATACCGATAGTCACTCAACGCATCATCGCCGAACAGGTTCTGTACTCGCTGAGCCGCCGGTATCAGTTTATTGGAAGAACTCGCATTAGAGGAGTTGAAATAGGTGTTGTACAAATCTTCCTTGTTTTCATTCAACAGAGAGAACAACACTTCCGATGAAAACGAACGGTCCGGATTGGAGTAGTCGGTAGCTGCAGCCCGTGTTACCGCCGGATATAAAGTTTCCGCTTCCGGATTTTCTATAATCATTTTAGCATATTTCAATGCCTCTGTCTTGTTGCCGGCCCAAAGATAAACCCTGGCTTTCAAAGCCACCACTGCATAATAATTGAGCCTTAATCCGCGAAAACGGTAAGTGTTCCCATCATTATCATGGTCATCATCATTGACAGCCATCAGCATCCCTTCACTCACTGCCGGATCCCAATTTTTCAAGATACTTTCCGCTTCTGCCAAATCCGTCAGTACTTTTTCGATCACCTCGTTGCCTGTCAGCATACCGGGAGCGGACACGGAAATCGTTTCTTTGTAAGGGATAGCTTTTGAATCAAGCTGGGTGGGTAGCGGCCCGAACATCCTCAACAAATCGAAATGCAGAAATCCTCTCAATGCCAAAGCTTCCGCTCTGATTAAATTATATTGTTTGTCATTCAATACTTCACCATGACGCACTTCGGCATTTTCCAAAATATTATTACATTCAAGGATCTGCTTATATGCTTCGTTCCAATAGCTCTCCAACCGGAGTTTTACCTGCTCTTGTGTAAAGGCGTACTGCGACAGATTGTAAAACGTTTCCTGATTTTGCGATACATTATAACGTTGTGCCATGACCTCCACGCCTTGTACAGTCAGGAAACCACCATAAAGATTGGAACTGAGCAATTCGGTATATACCCCGTTCAATGCCCCCCAGAATCCACTGACCTGAGAAAATACCCGGTCTTCTGCAATACGGTCCGACGGTTGGATGTCTAACCAGTTGTTGCAGGCCGTACACATCAGCAGTCCGACGACAATACTACTTGTTTGTTTGAATATATGTTTCATGATAATTCGATTAATGGTTAAAATGATGCGGAAACGGATAATGAGAAAGACCTCGCGAACGGATATTCCGTACCCCGTTCCGTCTTAATGGAGGAGATTTTGAATACATCGTTCATGTAAGCATTCACTCGCAAAGCCTTTAATCCGAACTTTGCTATCGCAGCCGAATCGAACTCATAGCCCACCCGGAAAGATTCCAGGGTCAAGGTATTGTCGTCCTCCACAAAACGAGACGACATCTGTGTCGAACCGGTCAGGTTGATGGCTTTGTATTTAGCACGGTCTCCCGGATTCTTCCAACGGTCATAAAAAGCCCGTTTATCCTGATTATTGTTCAATCCGGCAGAAGTGATATTTTCCACTTTGTTGAACAACGAACTGTTAAACATCTGTCCGCCGCACCGGTATCTGAAATCGAAATTTACGCTGAATCCCTTATAAGTAAACGAACTACCGAAAACGCCCTCTATTTTCGGACGATCTGTTCCCACTTTCACCTCATCCGAAAAACTGAAATCGTATGTATACGAACCGTCTTTCTTGATGAAAATCTCCTGTCCCGTAGCGGGATCGATACCGGCAGAACGTACGGCCCACAAATCATCGGGACTGGCTCCATCATAATAACGCTTCAGATTAGTGTTTTGCCCCTCCTCGTTGAATTTGTCCAAAGAATTGCCGATGTTGTCATATTTAGACTTCTGTGTACGGAAGTTATACCGCAACGACCAAATGATTCTTTCGCTCGGACGATAGATGGGAGACACCGTCACCGAACCGTTAAAGCCATTCGAACGCTGTTCGCCGATATTGGTCAATACAGTAGTTACACCGACAGAAGCAGGCACGCTGATGGATGCCAGTACCGGATCGGTATTTTTGTCGTAATAATCCAATGTGAAGGACACCCTATTCTGAAGTAGCGTCACATCCACTCCGATATTCCTGTCCAGAGTCACCTGCCATTTCAGATCAGGGTTACCCAAAGCGTACAGGTTGATGGCCTGCTCGAAATAGTTCCGCTGGCGGTTGTTGAAATTGTACGTCGTGATGCTTTGATAGGATGCAAAACTTTGGTTTCCCGGATTACCGATAGAGGCCCGGATTTTGAGCATCTGAAACAGATCGGTATGATCGGCAATGAAAGATTCGTTGTGCAGGTTCCACGCCAAACCGAATGACCAGGTGTTCATATAACGATGGTTGCTCCCGAACACGGAAGAACCGTTCATACGCCAGGTCACATCCATCAAGTATTTGCTATTGTAGGCATAACCTCCGTTGAAATACACGCTCATCGACCGCGACTGGGAGTCGCCGTAAGAGGCCTTGCCGTTCTCCGGATAACTGTTGGCGAATGCAGGCGTATCGTACGCACCTTTGGGAAAACCAATAACCGAATATCCGTTTCTTTCTGACTGTGAATTAGAGAAACTGGCACCACCCACCACATTCAACCGGTGTCTTTCGGCGAATATCGTTCCGTAAATAGCGGAAAATTCTCCATCATAGTTAAAACTTTTGGTATTGGAATAGGTCAAAGATCCTTTCTTCAGTTCCTCGGTATCTTCAAACCGCGTATCCTCCGGCGAAATGAAGTCATCCGTCTCCGAGGTGGTTCTGGTTATCCCTATCCGCCCCCTCAATTTCAAAGATTGAAACGGATTATATTCAACCGCAAAATTATCCGTAATACCTAACGACCGCTTAAGCGAACGGCTGTTCAGGCTGGCATTCCACAGGGGATTAGGAGCTTCTATGTAATCTTCCACATACTCCAGCCATTTTTCCACCTGGCCATCCACCCGTTTTTCATAATAGGGATTGGCGGCAGCATAAGTAGAGAAATTTACCACGGGATCTCCTGAATTGGAAAGATTCACCGTCAGTTTATTGCTGAATTGCAGTTTTCCTTTACGATACAACAAGTCCAGATTACCACTGAACAGATTTTTCTTCGAATCCTTCATCACACCGGTCACGCCATTATAACTTAAACCAAAACCGTAACGCATGTGTTCATCCCCACCCTCTGCATATAGGTTGTGACGGTGGTTGAAACCCATCTGCAACGGTTCCGATAACCAGTAAGTATCCACCCCACGCGCAACTGAACGCAGGTGGTCGTTATGCAGTTGCTGGAGTTGCTCTCCTCCTGCGAAAGTCCCTCCCCAGGCACTGACTTTGTAACGGCCAGCGTATTCCTCAAACGCCACTTTTTCTTGGGCATTCATCAGGTTATAACTGGAAAGATCCGGCAATTGAAAATTGAAATTACCCGAATAGGTTACCCGCAATTTTCCCTGAGCCGGCGTTTTCGTTTCAACCACAACTACGCCGTTCGCAGCTTTGGAACCGTAAATCGCCGTTGAAGCGGCATCTTTCAGAATGGTAATAGAAGCTACCCGGTCCATGTCTAAATCTATAATCGTCTGAAGGGTAGTTTCGAAACCATCTAAAATGAACAGCGGTTGGTTGGGATCGGCTTCCAATTCCTCTTTCATCCCGATGATGCTTGTTTTGCCCCGGATTTCGATGTCAGGCAACCGGTTGGGGTCTGAGCCCCATTCATTACTCTCGACAATCGCAAATGCAGGATCAAGACTTTTCAAACTTTGCAGAATGTTTTGGTTTCCCACTTCTTTCAATTTTTCAGCCGTAAACGTAGAAGCAGATCCAGTGAAATCGCTCCTTTTTCTTTCATAAATACCTGTCACAACCACTTCATCCATGGCTGCCACTTCCTCCTCCATGACCACGTTTATCGTATCTTTGCCCGTATACACCACTTCGCGGGTTTTCATCCCGATGAAAGAAAACAGTAAAGACAGATTTTTAATCTCCGGTATATTTAACCGGTATCGTCCCTCCTGGTCCGTTGCCGTACCTAAGTTCGATCCCTTTACAATTACCGTTACCCCCGGAAGAGGCACTTTATTCTTATCAGTCACCTGACCGACAATATTCAAGACATTCTTTTTTTCTTCCGGAACTACTTTCAACACAATGAATTCATCCATAATCTCGTAAGTCAATCGAGTCCCTGTTAAAATTTTATCCAATACGGTTCTCAAATCCGACTCTATAAATCCAGCCTCGACAGTCCTGTGCTTATCCAGTTCATTATTACTATATACCACCGTTAAACCGGTCTGTTTCTTGATCTGATTAAACAATTCCCAATAAGTTACAGTTCCTGCCCCGATAGTAATTTTAGCCTGAGCCCCTACATCCGCGACTGCCAGATGCATACTAACCAATAATAAAAACACGCTTAACTTGATAAGCTTTAAAAATCTTCGTAGCCCAAAATTACGTACAAAGAGCCACCTCATTCGCTTTTTTTTCATACCTTTGTAAATAAGTTAATATTAGTTAACGAACTCCTATCTCGGATCGTGCGTCACCACTATCCGGGATTTTTTATTTGTTGTCACATGAGTCTATTTCTTCGAAGAAACTGTCACTCTGTTTTCTTTCAAACTAAATGTCACATCGGTTGTTTTAGAAATCATATCCAGCACATAATCCAATGTCCTATACTTCGTCATAGCACCAGAGAAACGCAATTTTTTGACTGCTTCATCACTAAAAACAAACGTCACTCCATACCAACGGGACAACTTCACAGTCAACTCCTCCAAAGACATGTCTTCAAAGTTAAATCGTCCCGCCTTCCAATCCACTATCGCCGCCACATCGCCTTTCCGGACAATCGTTTCTCCACTTTCCCGATTTAAAGTCGCAATCTCCCCGGGAACAAGTACATAAACTTTATCCTTTACATCAAAACTCACCTTTCCCCGTAATAAAGCGACCTCTGTTTGTCGGTCTTCCCGATAAGCCGACACGTTGAATGCCGTTCCCAATACGTGTACTTTTGTTTCTCCCGCCAACACGTAAAACGGTTTCCGCGAATCAGAAGTCACCTCGAAATAGGCTTCTCCCTTTAATTTTACTTCACGGATATCCTCGCCGAACCGATTCGGGAATTCCAATTCCGAATCCGAATTTATCCAGACTTTCGTACCGTCGCTCAATATGACGAAATACTCTCCTTTTTCAGGTACGATAACCGAACTTTTCCCTATTTCTTCTTCTGCTCCTTCTCTATCTTCAAACCGCAAGCCACCCGTTGAATCCTGAATTACCTTAACTCCAAAGACATCCGCTACCTGGCGACTTTCTCCCTCCTTCAATTCAATCGGTTCCCCCGCATTCATCACCAGAATGGCCTTCGGCGAACCGGACTCTATCTTTACTACTTCCGCAACCGGAATAAACTTTTCTGTCGGCGCCTGTCGGATTTGCCATGCAAAAAATACTCCTATCAAAACGATAATTATAGCCACTATACGCATCCCCCACAAATACAACCGTTCCTTACGATTCACAAGGGCCGGAGTAATACGTTCCCACACCCGTTCCTGTGTCCGGTCTAACCGCCGCCATTTTCCCGCAGCCGATACCCGCATTTCCGTTTGAAGTATCTTTCGGAACTGCCTGAGGTGTTCCGGCGAAGCCTCTAACCACTTTATCAGTGCAACCCGATCTTCTCCGGAAAGATCTCCCCGCACATATCGGTCAGCCCACTCATCTGTTTCATTCCATGTTTCCATAATTCACTATCTTTTATATATAGAAAACAAAAAAGAAAATCGGGTGAATCAAAAAAAATTTTTTTTCACAGAAAATAACTGAAACCCGGTTTACATGGTATTCGACTCACATAACCGATTCATACAAAATCGCCCCGCCGCTAATCCTACCACTGGAATTTGGAATAAAGATGTATATAAATACCCAAATAAATTTGTAATTTTGTCTGCGATGTGGCGATCAAAGATGGAAAAAACGAAAAATAGAGCAGGAAAAAAGGAAAGATTCGAGCATATTTATAAAGAATACTCGAAACCGATGTACCTGTATGCTCTTAGTTTTTTGGTCTCGGAGGAAGAAGCGGAGGATGCGATTCAGGAAGTGTTTATCAATTTCTGGAAAGACGATACATACCAGAAAATCCAGAATGAGGTAACGAAGACTTACCTGTTCCGATCGGTAAAAAATAACTGTCTGAACCGGCTGAAAAAGAAAGATGTGTTGCGAGACCGCTTAGATTTGTTCCGGGAGGATGTCGCAGAGGAGGAAATGATGATGTGGAATGACACGTTGATCCAAGAAGTGGGGACTGCAATAGAGGAAATGCCTGAACAGACCCGGGAGATTATTCAGAGCGTATTTTTTCGGGAGATGAAATATCAGGAGGTTGCAGACTATCTGGGTATATCTATAAATACAGTGAAGACGTTGTTAAAGAACGGTATGCGGCACCTTCGGGAACGCTTTGCCGAGCGAGTGGATCTATTCCTTATTATTGTTTTAATAAAAAAAGTAGGTATACAAAGGAAGGAAAAGGAAAGCTTTATTGAATGAGAAGCCAGCCTACCCTATCGGAGTAGATATAGCCATTTTGACCGAAAAAAACAGGCGATTTTTAGTTTTTCGATCGAATGAAAAAACAAGAAAGGTGTGAGAAAAATAGGAGGAACAAAAAAGAATTTGCACTTGTGCTTTCATTTAGTCGTAACACACTGATTTTTCAGATTACATTTTATAATACAAGGGGTGTACGTTCCCAAAAGTCAACATAATTAGTCAAAAGTATTTAGCGGCAGACTAAGTCCGGCCTCCGGTACGACCGGTCAAACGTTTCTGACCTTGAGGCTCTTCGAGATATTCGGCCTTAAAAATCTGAACACATAAGACAAAGATAGAAAGCAACAAAGGTCCGAAAATAATCCCCATAAAACCAAATAAGGATAAGCCGATAACCACCCCGAAAATGGTAATCAAAGGATGTGTATCCGCCATTTTCCGCTGCAAAACCGAACGGATCAGATTATCGACATTCGCTACGATTACAATACAATAGACCGATAAACCCAAAGCCGTCCACCAATGTCCGGTAGCTCCGATGTACAGAGCCAACGGAATCCATACGATAGCCACGCCGATCACCGGGATAACCGTAGCGAAACAGGACACGACTCCCCACAGAATCACTTCAGGTGCACCGAAAATATAATACCCCAACATGGCAATTCCCCCTTGAATGATGGCTAATAAAGGTACTCCGATAGCATTGGATTTTACCACCATATGAAATTCGTGCAGTACATCCCGCTTATTCCTCTGGTTAAAAGGTAAAATATCGATAATATAGTCCTCCATTTTCCGTCCGCCCACCAACATAAAATATAACACCAATATCAATACCAATACGTTGATAATAAAGTTACTGATACTCCCCATCAAGATTTGGCCGACTTTAGGCAGTACCGATAATAAAGCACCGATATTCCCTTTACTCAAAACATCGTATCCGGTCTTTTCCTGAACAAGCTTAGAAACATGCCCGATGGGCTCCATCAAACTTTTAGGATCGAGATTGATCGCCTGCAATTTACTGATTAAAAGCCAGACGACCAGAGATATCGGAATCAGAAAAATCAGAATAGTCTCGATTAACATGAGGGTAGCCATCAGGCTTTTTTTCATATGTTTCTTTTCTATCAGATAGAGCATCTGATTGCGAAGCAGAATATAGATGGTCGCTGCCCCCAGCAGTCCGCCTAAAAAAGGAGTAGCCTTGAAAAAGATCACCACTCCCATCACCAGGATAATGGTAATGAGGGAATACTTCCAATACTGTTCTTTTGTACTCATCTTCCACTTTTCTCTTGGTCCCATTCGAGAATAGTCGGACTTTGAATATTTACTCCGAATTTCCGGGCTTTCATCAAGATCCGGCGTGCCAGCTCTTCTTTTTTATCTTCAGGAGCATACCTGAAATAGGCTTCAGCTGCCCGGACATGCGGCGCATCGGGCATTGGAAATTCGCGGGTTTCGGGAATACCGAAATCTTCGTCTTTCAATTCGCATCGTTCTTCTGTGTTCAGTTTATCGGCAATCTGTCCTTTCATAGCAAACTTTTTTCAATTACAGAGGTTCTAAGGTTGCAAGACACACAGGTATTCAGAAAATAAACCTGACCGTTGCAACTTTCAAATTGTACGTTCGATGAGTTTAGAAAGTTATCGAATTGCAGGAACCTGCGAGCACTTTTTTTACCGTCGCAGATGTACCCCATCACAATTGAGAAGCTGAAGGATTTCACCGATCAGGAAGATCGTGATCCGACACTTATCAAGCACGAAGAGAGGCCGATCGTTTTCTGATTTTACCGGAAAATATCGTCAGCGCAGCTTGTTACGGTTAATTAGTTCATAAAGTCCATCGACTTTATAAACATTTACTAATGAATCAGCTGTTTTTCCTATTTAAAAACATGAAGTACAAAAATATGAATTATTCTCATTTTTAAACTATATAGACTTTATAACCAGGGCAACCGCACCAAAATTTCTATTAAAATATGTTTTGTGGCATAAATCATTAAAATATTTCAAAAAAAGTTGTGTAATTGGGGAATAAAGGTAA
>NZ_CFKYFN010000003.1:0-79722 GCF_985060555.1 Odoribacter sp.
CGAAGGTGTTCGTGTTCGGGGACCATTGGAGCTCCGGCGAGTGTCGTCTTGCTTTTTCTGAACGCCCGACCGGTGGTGTCTGACGAGCTTGCGAGGAGTTCCGCCGGTCAGTGAAAGAAAAAGGTAGATGACCGACAGAAGCGACCGGGTCCCCGAACACGAACACCGAAGACGAACAAGGACCGGAATAATTCTACTATTTCATTCCTCCGTTCCAGTTGATCTTTTGTGAATAATACATGATGACCGCCAGGATGATGAATAATCCGAGGCTACCGGCTAATAAAGCGTAAGTCTCCATCTGAATCAATACAAAGATATAGAGATATAATAGAGCCAGCAATCCGCCTATTGTAAAGGCTGTTTTCCGGATTTTGAGAATTCCCCGCATATATAGTGTCAATAGAATAATAGTCATGATCGCTGAAATAAGATAGGCTAAATTAAACCCCAGATGTTCCGAAATGGCGATCAATAACGTATAAAATAAACATAAGCCAAGTCCTATCAGTAAATATTGGAAAGGATGGATATTCTTTTTTTGCATCACTTCCACAAAAAAACTGATCACAAAAGTAAGAATGATAATCAGGGAGGCATACTTCACGGAGCGCATAGATTGCTGGTATTGTTGTACGGGTAATAAGAGGTTGACTCCGAAAGAAGAGAGTTCTTCTTCATTGTGGTACTGGTTACTGGTGAATACCTGGGGGTAATTTCGGTTGAGGTTCAATACCTTCCAGTCGGCAGTGAAACCGCTGTTCGTAATCTCACGGTTCTCCGGTAAAAAGGCTCCCGTAAAACTCGGGGTAGTGCAATTGGAGGTTAGGTGGATTTGTGTCGTTTTACCGAAGGGACTGAATTGAATCGATTCTGAGCCTTTAAGCTGTAGTTGGATCGAAAATTCAATCGAATCTCCGGCCTGAAGTTTTTGGTGTTGAGGTAGTACGGAGGAAACACCCGAAGATAAAATAAAATCCGAAGGTAATCCTGGGTTGAATTGAAGCGTTTCTTTACCCCAGTCGACAGTTATTTGTTCGCTGATTCCCCGAAGATCGGAAATCCCCAGATTCAAGGTCGCATGCTGAAGCGCTATGTCTTCGGGCAAAATGGTGGTTTCGAAATGTTCCGGGATGATAAATTTGCCTTTTAATACTAACGGCGTTTTATATACGACAATATCGTATAAACCACGACTCAGTTCTTCGGTTTCTACATTTCCTGTAATATCCAGAAGCTCGGGAAGAATATGGATATAGTTTTTGACTTTCTTTACCCTGATTTTCGTGGCTCCGTTTTCATAATAAGTCTCTTCGTAGTTTTCATAGCAGGGAATACTGATGAAAGGGCCTGTTACCAATTGTGAGCTGCTCCATTTGTTTTGTACTTCCGTTGTTGCTTCCGAGGCGGTTTCGGAACGTTCCGAGATTAATCCCCGGATCATTGCAAGCGGAATCAGGAGAATGAGAATTAAAACTCCGATTAAAATAATTTTGACAGACAAGGCATTCCGTTGCATAAACCCTTGGCGTGGGTATTTTTCCTGGTTGGAAAAAGAGATTTGTGTTTCCATAATCAGAAGAGTTTAAATTTATTTAATAAAGAACTTTGTATTTCAAAGTATAAGTGTAAAAAAATAGATATTATTATTCCAGTTGATTTTTTAGAAAATTTTCCAGGGCATTCAGGTGTTTTTTAAAAGCTTCTTTTCCTTCGGGGGTGACAGAAAAGGTAGTGTTGGGTTTACGGCCGATAAATTGTTTGTAGCTTCGGATATACCCCAATTCCTCCAGATTCCGGGTATGGCTGGCCAGATTACCATCGGTTAGTTCAAGCAAATTTTTCAAGGATACAAAATCGATGGATTCATTGACCAGGAGTACCGACATGATTCCTAACCGGGCTTTACTTTCAAAGGCCTTATTAATATCTTCCAGGTTTAGTTTCATTTGTTCTTTTTTTCGTATTTCAAATGAAAAAAGATACCGTAGACGATATGAAAGAGGCCGAAGCCGACGACCCAAAACAACAGGGCATAATTTTCTACAAAACTATCGGCCAGGCCGAGAGCGATTTCCGCATAACCCAGATAGCGGGTATTGGAAAACGTATAATTCGACGCACTGATCAGAGCGACGCCATAGAATATCAGCATGATCGAAGAAGTAAGGCCATAATGGCTTTGCCAGATCAATGATATACAAAGTATTCCGCCTACAACCAAAGGCAGGAAGAAATTCCACAGTAGCCTTTTGGTATTGAAATCGAATAAAAGAGATTGGTTGTTTTGGTGGGCTTTGTGCCTGCACATCAGGATGACCGTAACGATACAAACGATAATCAGTAAAGAAGCGAAGACGATCAAAAGTTGTAGTTTCGCAGGCGTGTCGACATCCAGTCTGGGTACCGGTGTTGTATTTCCCAGGATAGAATAAGCAATTATCGCGGCGATACAAGCGTATATGCCGATGACGATAGAGGACAATCCGCTGAATGAGACAAACCGGGTGGACTTTTCCATCATGTTCCGGATGTCGTTTAAAGTGTTTAAAGCTTCCTGATTATTCATATTTCAAATTACTTTGTGATGCAAAGTTAAATATTTTTTGAAAAATTCGCCTTTGAATTGACTTTTTTTTGCGAAAAAAAAGATAAATGCTTCGTTTCGTGGAGTTAGTTTCCTAATTTTGTAAAACAGTTCAGTCGGTTCGACTGTTTTATAAATTGGTATATGGCTAAAATTTTATTGGTAGATGACGATACCACTTTTTGTCTGATGTTGAAAACATGGTTGACAAAAAGAGGGTTTGAAGTAGAGAATGCTTTTTCTTGCCGCGAAGCTTTGGCGAAGCTGAAAGGGACGAAATATGATGTCGTGTTGACAGATTTGCGTTTACCGGATGAGGACGGAATTTATTTGTTGGAAAATATCAAGGCATCGACTCCTGAGGTTCAGGTGATTTTGATGACCGGTTATGCTGATATACAAACTGCGGTATTGGCGATGAAATTAGGGGCTTTCGATTATGTGGCGAAGCCCGTCATTCCGGACGAGATTTTGAAAAAGATCCAGGACACTTTGGAACAGACTGCTGTTCCCGAACAAAAAAAGCGGACAAAAAAGCCCCAATCGGTGCCATACATCAAAGGTACGAGTCTGGAAGCCGACAAACTTTACGAATATATTCGATTGGTAGCTCCGACTATGATGACTGTATTGATTACCGGAGAAAGTGGTTCCGGTAAAGAGTACATAGCCCGTTTGATTCATGCTCAGAGCAATCGTAAGGAGGCGCCTTTTATTGCCGTCGATTGTGGGGCGATCCCCAAGGATTTGGCAGCCAGTGAATTTTTTGGACATGTGAAGGGGGCTTTTACGGGAGCTGTGAACGATAAGACGGGTTATTTTGTGGCTGCTTCGGGAGGGACGATTTTCCTCGATGAAATCGGAAATCTGAGTTACGATGTGCAGGTACAGTTGCTACGGGCCTTGGAAGAACGTAAAGTGAAGCCTGTGGGGAGTGATAAAGAGATCGCTTTTGATGTACGTATTATATCCGCTACGAACGAGAATCTGACAAAGGCTGTGGCCGAGGGGAATTTTCGGGAGGATCTTTATCATCGTCTGAATGAATTTTCTTTAAAAGCTTTAAGTTTGCGTGAAAGAAAGGAAGATATTCCGGTTTTTGCCAATCATTTTCTGGCTGCCTCGAATGAAGAACTAGGAAAAGATGTGATCGGTTTCGAGGATGAGGTAATGTCTGTCTTTAAAAACTATAACTGGCCCGGTAACCTTCGCGAAATGCGGAATGTGGTCAAGCGGGCGACATTATTGTGTCTCGGTGATTTTATCTCTTTGAAAGATATTCCGGCCGAATTGGCAGCTGTGGATCCTGTCCCTCAAATCGAAGATCTGGCTTTGAAGCGAGAAAAGAATGAAGTACAGCTTATCCGTGAAGCATTGGCGAAATGCCACAACAATAAAAGTGAGGCTGCACGCTTATTGAAAATAGACCGTAAAACCTTGTATAATAAAATGAAGCTTTATTCTATTGAATAAAGCTTCATCCCGGCAGTTGAATTTTCAATTATTATCGATAAATCCTGTTTTTATTCTGCCAGAATCGTTATTTCGGCACCGGAGGCAAAGTCCTGACCGTTCTGTTCGCTTAAAGCTGTGAAACGGATATAACGGGCTTGCACCGGTTTGGCAAACTCAACTTGCTTCTCTTTGCTGCTATTATCGAAAGTACCTTTCTGAACAGGAGTTCCCCAGTTTTTACCGTCCATGCTTACCTGGATGCTATAATCTTTGATCTTACCGTTATTGCCGTCTTGGCGGGGTAAGTAAATGAAACCTTTGATATTCTTCACTTCTCCGGCATCCAGATCCACCCAATGCGGGTATTTGGCAACTGTTACGGAATACATCGTATGCCAGATTGTATTGGGATCTCCGTCTGTGAGGTGTGAAGCATCTCCCTCTCCGGCTTCCTGGCTGCTGGCATAGATCACAACAGTTTGGATGTTTTCCTGCTTCTCAAAGGAAATCTTCGTTTTGATAGCAGGTCTGTCTTTGAACCAGGCAGTTACCAGACCTCCTTCACGAAGTGATATCGGGGTTGTGTATTCTTTTACTTTGCTTTTTCCAACGGTGTAGCAAATTGTTGCATTCTTACGGGCTGAGGTTATTTCTACAGTTCCCGACTTACTACGTGTGATAGACAATGGAATTTCTCCGGCAGGAGCGATATTGGCTATTTTACTCAGGTCTTTACCGGCAGGACGAATGATAAATCCGAAATTGTGATTGTTGGCGAAAACCCGGTCCGCTACCAAAGGACCACCCTGACCGCAACTGTTTCCTCCCAGTCCTGTCACTGCTGCATCCAGATGCAACCAGGTGTCGCCGGCTTGTGGCAACTGATAAGGATGGGAAGCCAGAATCAAATCCTGGGCCGAATATGGTAAAGCGGAGACGGATAACCGATCGGTGGCTATAAATACAGCCCCCTGATTTGCCTGATTGGTTAGGGCACACCAACGCACATCTTCATGATTTCCCATGTCCTGAGGTTTCGGGAAGTTGACAAATTCTCCGGCAACCGTATTCTTATGCTGTTCAATGAACTGTCCGCTTTTCCGGTCTGCATAATTGTCGATCGGACCACGTCCGTAGTAGGTAAAATTGGCATATTCCTGAGGGATTTTCATGGCATAACCCAAACGGGGTAATACCAGATCAGGCTGATTGGAAGTAACACTGGCCTGTAATTCAATGGAACCATCCGGATAAACCGTCCAAATCTGATTGGTAGTGAATTTGAAATCGTTCGGACCGAAAGGGGTGTCGGTTAATTCTTCGATCGTATTCTTACCGGAACTGGTACCACCCAGTATTTTTGCTGCATGAGGCGCCTGGGATTCTACTGTAAAAGCCAATACAATACTTCCGTCCGGTTTATTCATAATCGTTGTTTCTTTGGCTTTGTGTTGTAAATGGTGTAAACCACGGTCAAACCACGAAGAATAGAACCAGTTGTCATTGTTCGTAAAAGCACGGAGTACATCCAGTTTCGGTCCATTACCTGCTGCTATGATTGTTGTTGAATCATAAGTCAGACTGTAAATCGTTCCTGTGGATTCATCGAACTCGACTTTGAAATTATTCCCTTGGATCACAGGGCGGGCAGTCCTGCTTTTGTCGCAGGTCAGTTTTCCGCCTTGTCTTATCATCGTGCTGATGAGAGGCCGGTGGGCTTCTTTCACCTGAATTTGTTCTTCTGCAACCACGAATCCTTTTCTCGCCCAAGGCATATCGTTTTTCAGTAAAAACTGCACTTTTACGAAATATTCGGAATCTTTCTTCAGATTATTGTATTGATAAGGAATAACTACCTGTACCGTATGGCGGGCAGGAACAATGCCTGTAGTCACAGGACCGGATTGTATTTCCTTGCCATTTTCATATAAGGACCATTTTACATCATAATCCGAAAGGTCTTTAAAATAATATTTGTTGAATATCCCGAATTGACCTTTCTCGATGTCAATCGCTTTCACAGCCATATTCTGATAGACTTTCTTCACTTCATAATATTGTGGTTTAGGTTCAAGATCTCCAAATACAATACCATTCATTACAAACTGACCGTCATTGGGGATATCTCCGAAATCTCCTCCATAGGCCAGATAACGCTTACCGGTTTTCTTGTCATAATTATACATCGACTGATCCACCCAATCCCAAATGGCACCGCCACAGAAGAAATTAGTAGATTCGATAGCTTCCCAGTAGTCGATCAGATTTCCACAGGCATTACCCATGGAATGGGCATATTCCGAGATATGGAACGGATATTTAATATCATAATTTCCTTTTACAGCTCCCCGTACCCAACCGATAGAAGGATATTGGTTGGAACCCATATCCACAATCGAATTGTTCCGTTCGTATTGTACCGGACGGGATAAATCGAATTGTTTTAAAGCTTCGTAGGCAGCGACAAAGTTTTGGCCGGGGCCTGCCTCATTTCCCAGCGACCAGATGACGATAGAAGGATTGTTTACATTGCTGTGTACCATTTCCATTACCCGGGCGACATGTGCATTTTTCCATTCAACGGGATGAGAAAGAGAAGCCGCCCCGTAATAGTATTCATGTGATTCGATGTTGGCTTCATCTTCCAGATAAATGCCGTATTTATTACAGAGATAATACCAGTAAGGATCGTCGGTATAATGTGAGTTACGTACATGATTGATATTACCTTGCTTCATCAGCATAACCTCTTTTTCCATCATCTCACGGGTTATAGCGTGACCTACAGCCGGGTTGGTTTCATGCCGGTTCACCCCTTTTAATTTTATCGTCTTGCCGTTGACATAGTAATAACGGCCGGCCAGGCCGAACTCATCCTGATCAGCCGGAGTGTCTTTGATTTCCACTTTCCGGAAACCGACAATCGTAGATACTGTCTCGATACTCCGGTTTTTATGATCTTTCAGTTCCGCGATCAGGGTATAACGATAAGGAGTTTCTGCCGACCATTTATTCGGATTTTTTACTTTCAGAACCACTTTTTCCGCTTCCTGGGTATTTCCTGTGGTAATAGGTTCTACCTGGGCAACGACACTGTTCCGGATAGCCGCTCCCTTAGTATCTCTAGCCAGAATAACCGGTTCATTCTCGTCAGAATACAATTTGTTGGCATACAAACTATAGCATACTTTATATCCTTTGGCCGTTTTCTTTCCAAAATTACGGATATCGGCCTGAATTGTCAGAGAACCGTCGGTGTAGTTATTATCCAAATCCGGAGTTGCAACCAGATCACGTATCTGTACTTTAGGGGTGGAATAAAGTGCTACGGTGCGGAAAATACCTGGCAAACGGAACATATCCTGAGCTTCCAGGAAAGAACCGTCGGAATTTCGGTAAACCTCTGCTGCGACTATGTTTTTCCCGGAACGCAAATAGTTGGTAATATTGAAATTAGCCGTATTGCGTGAGTTTTTCGAAAAACCTACATACATTCCGTTGATCCATAGATAGAAAAATGAATCGACTCCGTCAAAACTGATAAATACTTCACGTCCGTCCCAGTGTTCGGGAATCTCGAATTCCCGACGGAAAGAACCCACTTCATTGCGATATTTGTAAGTTGTCCAGTTCGTTGGAGGCGTACGCATTACGCCACCCCGCCAGTCGTCTGCTTTTACGCTATGCATAAAAATGACAGGTTGATTGACATAGATGGGTACTCCGTATTTCAAACTGCCATCTTGCTGAACTCCATAAATATTCCAGCTGGAAGGAACCGGAATATTGTCCCAAGCCGTCACGTCGAAATCGGTTTTATAAAAATCTTTGGGACGTGAATCCGGATCCGCTGCCCAGTTGAATTTCCAGTTACCGTTCAGCGATTGCCAATATATACTGTTTTCAGGCAGAACTTTTCGGGCACTTTTTATATCTTGAAAAGGAAAAAACCAAGCATGTGGCTGCTCTTTGTTTAGAGCCAGATTTTCCGGAGATTGCCACTCTTTTCCTGTTGGAGCCTGTTCCGAAGCATAGGTGTAACCTTTTAACGGCGGTCGTACACCGAAGCTTTGTATGACTAAACCACACAGTAATAGACTTAATGTGATTATACGCATGATGTGATTTCGTTTTATAAATATTTGTTGAGATCCGCACATTCTGTCTACAATATTCGTTAAAATCTGTCGGATTCCCAAATCATTTATAATGAATCTGATGATTTTTTCTCGATGCTGATACAACGAGAAGTAGTAACCTGTCTTTAAGGCTGATCAGCGAGCCCTGAAAGGGAGCCTGATCAGGAGATTTTGAAATCTTCTTTTAGTAACAGGATCGTTTTGTCGATTACTTCCTGAGTCAGGGATGAGATTTGATTTTCAGGGAGATCGTTTTTAGTCGCCTGTTCTAACTTTTCTAATAGGGGGATTTCTTCATCTATTTCCAGTTGACGGAACATCGGGAGCATTTTGTGGGCCAGTTGGACGATAGCTGTCCATTGTTTTTCTTCCTGATATTTTTTTAATAATTCTATATGTTCCCGGGTTGTCATTACAAATGAATCGAGGATTTTTTGTAGGGCTTCCCGATCGTTGTCGACAAACTGAAGGATATGTTTCAGGCTATATCCTCTGCGTTCTATGTCCTGGGCTGGATTTGAATAGGAAGTGGTTGCCGGTTCTGAGAGTGAAATACCTGTCAGTTGGGTGATTAAGGCTGTCAGTTGACCGGAGGTGAAAGGTTTGCTTAGAAAAGCACTGAAACCGGCATCGAGGTATTCTTTTTCCGTCCGTCCGGAATCTGCCGATAAGGCTACGATGCAGAGATCGGCAGCATTAGGTAGTGAGGAATTACGGATTTGTTTAACCAAATCGAAACCGTTCGTTTCCGGCATCTGGATATCGGAAAAAAGAAGATCGTATTTGGTAGAGGCCAGCTTGTTCAGGAGATGCTGTGGGCTGGTGGTGGCTTCTGCCTGAATACCATAATTAGCCAATAGACCGACCGCCATTTCCAGTTGAAGCGGATCATCGTCTATAAACAGAATTTTAGGTGAACCGCTCACCGGAATACCCGGTCGGGGGAGGAGGGGTGGCTCGGGGGAAGCCGTTGAGGATGAGGTGGTACACTGCCCGAGGGGAAGCAGGATCGTAAAACAACTTCCTTTACCCGGAGTGCTGTTCAGTTGAATTTCTCCCCCCAGAAGATGGATTAATTTCAATGTAATCGTTAATCCCAGGCCTGTACCTTCTATGGTTGCATGTGAAGTTAGGCGTGTAAATTCCTGGAAGATGATTTTTTGCTCCTCGGGAGTCATCCCTGAACCTGTATCCTGGATTTTTAGTCTGATCTTTTCCGGATTGACGGTTTCGGCAGAGAAGGAGATATGTCCTGTTGTCGTGTATTTTACTGCATTGGATAAGATATTGGTCAGGATCTGCCGGATGCGCAGGGCATCTCCTGAGTAGTCTTTATCGAGATCTTCGCTGAAACGGGCTTTTAATTCCAAATGTTTGGCTGCTGCCAGTGGCATAAAATTGTCCGTAATTTCCTGGAATAAATGATACGGATTGAACACGATATGCTCGACGGGCATTTTATTGTTTTCCAGTTTCGATAAGTCCAGCAAGTTACCGATCAGTTTCAGGATATGTTCCGAAGAACCCCGCATGTTTTTCAGGAAATAACGTTGCCGTTCGTTGATGGGGGTGTTATTGAGCAGTTCGATATAACCGATTACAGAGCTTAGCGGTGATTTGATGTCGTGTGTGACGGTCAGGATCATCTTTTCCCGGCTTTTCAATAGTTGGTCGGCATAGCGGTTGGCTGCCTCGAGTTCTTTCCGATAGCGTTGGCTACGGGATAAATCGCGAAGAATGAAGAAGGTAAAGAACAAGATCAGCAGGAAGGCAATCACTGCCAGCCAGGCAAAAATCCGTATCATCGTGTTGAGGGTTTGTTCCCGGGTTTCTTGTTTGATTAGAGAATTCGTGATTTCTTCTTTTTCATAGGCTCCTAATATTCGTTTCAACTGATCCGTAATGTAGGTGCTCTGCTGAATTAAGGCATATTCTTTCCGGTTGATTTGACGGGTAATATCCTGGGTTTGTTTTTGTACGTCTTCCCAGGCTGTTTTCAGAATATGAACGACACTGTCCGTATTTTGTAAGGCTGTTTGCCTGTTGAGCGTATCGATAACAGTATGATGAGAAACCGAAACTTTGAGTACGGAATCGGGCTCGGTCTTGGAAAAAAATAGCCAACGTCTTTTCTTTTTTTCTGATTTGGTGTACGAACTGTCCAGTGTCGTAATGTGTCTTTTCCGGATATCCGTCCCTTGCAGGCTGTCTCTTCCGGATTCTATACTGGCAATCGCTTTATTATAGAAATCATCCGGGACAAAGGATTGTTTTACCCGGACGATATCCTGCAAATTGCGTATTTTCTGATCGAGTAGATCATCGATCGTATCCAGACGGAGAATCTGGTCCAGACGGGTAGTTAAGTCTCTTAAAGAGTCTATATTCGATTCAACTTCCTCTATTAAATCCCGGTACTTTAGAAAATAGGATCTCGAACCGGTTTGTACAAAAGCATTTCCCAGCCCTTCCGATTCATAAAGCCCCGTGATCGTATTACCAATAATGAATAGTTTCCGGTTAGGATTATCACTATTTTCTTCGTTGACAATTAATTTCGTTATTTGCTTATAAATCAAAACAGCAGCCAGGATACTCAATAAGAACAGAAGACTATATCCTCCGATAACCTTCCATTGGGTATATTTTGAAAGTGAGGGCATGATCTCGTTTTTTATTACATTTCAATTTTTCACCAAATATAAAAAAATGCATCAAAATTTAGAGTATGTCGTACAAAATTTTGAAAGTTACAACAAAAAACAAACGCTAAATAAATGAAAAGCATTTATTTAGCGTTTTGCTCTGTGATCCCGTGGGGACTCGAACCCCAATCAAAGGAACCGGAATCCTTCATTCTATCCATTGAACTACGGAACCAAATGCGTTGCAAAGATAATAAAAAAAAGAAAAGGGGAACCATGTCCCCCTTTATTTTTTAGAATTAATTAATGGGGTTTTTTCGTACTACCGTAATTAATTCTCAATGAATTTGCTTTACGTAATTCCTGTTTGATATCGGTAACGACACCCATCGTTACATTTTTATCTACTTTCAGGTTATTGGTAATGCTATTTCTGTCTTCCTCTTTACGACTTTCACGTTCTGAAACCACAAAAGCTCCCAGTTCCTCTAAAGTTGCGAAACGATCGTTCAACTGGATTCGGGGTTCGGTTCCGTAAGCACCTTGATATTGAGGAGTTGGTTTACCTACATAAATATTACTTACGAGTGATTTCTTTTCCAGTTTTACGGTTTCTGTAGCCTGAGGCATCGCATTGGCAACCATTAGGGAAACTTCACGCATCGTGGTACTCACCATGAAGAAGAACAGCAACATAAACACGATGTCAGGTAAAGATGCCGTTGAAATTGCGGGCGTCTCTCTTTTACCGTCTTTTTTAAATTTTGCCATTATTTTTTCCCTCCTATGTTTTTAGGTTCTGCTTCAGAAATCTGCATCGGAACAACTTTTCTGACTGCTTCTTTTTGGTCTTCATTCAGTTCATCAAAGTTTTTACCCCATTTCTCGTTGGCTTTTCTGTTTCTCAATTCATTATAAGCGGATGTCAACTGATCTTGTACGGCGATGTACATTTCATATGACGTTCCTTTATCACTCTGAAGAGAAACAATACCCTTCGAAACTTCCACGGGACCGAAAAGATCGATCGTTTTAATTTCTTTTTGGGGTAAGTCTTCGCTATTATTCGGATTTAGAACAAATTCGATTGTCCTGTCTTTCAGGGTAGAAACATCTGCCAATTCTCCGTTGATCGCCAGCTGATTGTTCCGGTTTACCAAAACCTGCAAAATATTCCGTTTTGCATATTTCGGGGCTTCGGTATTATCCGGCTGATAGGGCGGAAGTCTTCTGTATATACCGGAATCCACATTCATCGTCGTCGTTGCCAGGAAGAATACAAGCAACAAGAATGCGATATCGGCAGTCGAAGTGGCATTAATTTCTGGTGTTTTCTTTGCCATATTCCTTAGTTTTATCTCTATTCCCCGAAGGGAATAGTATTATTTCATTCTTCTGTAAATTTCCGTTCCTAAGATAGCTAAAATAGCTGCTGCAAAAAGGAAATACATCGTATACAAAATCGTATCTGAGAAGATCAGCATGGATGGTACGTTATCAGGCCCCGTATAACCGACCAGTTTTATCGGGGTACCATCAGCCAGTGCATACCCGATCAGGATGACTACGACTACTCCGGCTAATCCGATAAAGCTTTTCATCGCTTGTTTCGGGCGGGTAAACAGACGAATCACCGGGAAGATAATAGCTGCAATGATTGCAATACCACACAGGATATATGCCCAATTCAATAATGTCGATGTATATACAGGAGTAGTGTACGGCTGATTCGGTACTTCACCTCCGAACATAAACAGCCCTAACAATACTACTGTAATGACGAACATTACGATTGTTACAAGGTTGAGTATTTTTTTACTATCCATGGTTTATTTGTTTTTTTGCTCGTATTTAACCAAAATGTCTAACATGCTTACAGAAGCATCTTCCATATTGTTTACGATACCTTCTACTTTCGATACACAATAGTTATAGAATACCTGCAGGATCATAGCTACGATCAAACCGCCTACGGTCGTAATCAATGCCACTTTAATACCTCCTGCTACCAGTGCCGGGCTCATATCACCTGCTGCCTGAATCTGGTCGAAGGCCTCGATCATACCGATTACAGTTCCCAAGAACCCCAACATAGGAGCCAATGCGATGAACAATCCGATCCAGGTCAATCCTTTTTCCATCAAACCCATCTGTACCGATCCGTAAGAAACAACTGATTTCTCAACCATGTCGATTCCCTGATCGTAACGGGAAAGTCCCTGATAGAAAATACTTGCTACAGGTCCGCGGGTATTGCGGCAATATTCTTTTGCTGCTTCAATACCACCGTTGTTCAGCGCGTCTTCAAAACCAGCGATGAATTTTTTGGTGTTCGTATCGGAAAGGTTTAAATAAATAACCCTTTCAATTGCGATGGCCAAACCGAAAATCAAACACAATACAACACAAGCCATAAATCCGGCACCACCTTCGATGAATTTCTGTTTGATCGCTGCATGCATTGAAGTGCTTTCAATTTGTTCGTCATCGATAGAAACTGTTGTTTGCTCGGTTTGAGCTGCTGGTGCTGCTTCGTCTTCCTGAGCCATTAGTTTTGATGCTCCAATAGTAAGCATTCCTAAAACTGCTATTAGTGCAAATAATTTTCTCATGATCTCTTTAACTGATTTTTAGTTTATAAATAATTAAAATTTAACTCTCAAACTTCAGGCGTACCCTTGCAAACCTTTGTATTCCCACAGGACGCACCAAAAGACGCGGCAAGGTACAAAAAAAATGTTAAAACCCAATATGATTCATGGTTATTTCTCCTTTTATTGATGAATTTAAGTATTTTTTTATTTCGTTAGCGTCACGGTATTTCTCCAGCAGATACATCATTTTGCAGACAGCAGCTTCCATCGTAATGTCATATCCACTTGAAACCCCGTAGTTTAATAACTCTCTGCTGGTCTCATAACGGCCCATTTCTACCGTTCCTCCCTGGCATTGGGTGACGTTGTATATGATGATGCCTTTTTGGGAGGCTTCTTTAATTTTTTCTAAAAAACAACGGTCGGTCGGAGCATTCCCCGAACCATAAGTCTCCAAAATCAGTCCTCTTAGACCGGGAGTTTGAATAACGGCATCTATTAATTCCGGACGAATGCCTGGAAATAATTGCAATATGGCGATATTGGTATTCATTTCCGTAAATGCACCAATCGGCTCTGTCCGGGGAGTATAATCGATGGCTCCGTAATTATAGTGAATATGAATACCGATTTCTGCTAAAGGCGGATAGTTGAACGATTGGAAAGCATCGAAACTCTCTGCATTGATTTTGGTGGTTCGGTTACCCCGGAAGAGTTTGGCTCCGAATAAAATACAGACTTCAGGTACAACTGCCTTGCCTTCGATGGTCGCCGCTGCAATTTCTAAGGCTGCAATCAGATTTTCCCGGCCATCGGTACGTATGGTGCCGATCGGAAGCTGTGAACCTGTGAAAACAACCGGTTTGGTCAGGTTGTTCAGCATGAAGCTCAGGGCTGCGGCCGAATAAGCCATCGTATCTGTCCCGTGCAGAATGACGAATCCGGAGTACTGATCGTATTTGTCCAGAATGATTTGGCACAGGTCGGCCCAAAGTGCCGGTTTCAAATCGGACGAATCGATGATCTCCGGTAAAGTATAACTGTTGATAGAAAAACCGAATTCTCTGATCTCAGGAACTGCTTTCGCTATCTGCTCGAAATCGAAAGGACACAATGCCCCTGTCGCCGGATCGTTGACCATTCCGATGGTTCCGCCTGTATATATTATCAATACCGATTTTGTCATTGTCATATCAAAGTTTATCGATGACCCCTCACACGTTTTCGCACTGCAAATTAAACAAATTCAAAGCATTTTGTGTCGTTATTTCTTCAATTTTTTTTGTCTCGAGACCCGTTAATTCTGCAATTTTTTGAGCTATTAACGGAATATAACTACTTTCATTTCTTTTTCCCCGGAAAGGGACTGGAGTCAGGTAAGGAGAATCGGTTTCCAGCACGATGTTTGCCGGGCCGATTTCGCGTAGGGTATCTGCCATCTGACTCTTTTTGAAGGTAACGACTCCTCCGATTCCTAATAAATACCCCATGTCGATTGCTTGCCGGGCTTCTGCTGCATTACCCGGAAAACAATGCAGAATACCACGGGTATAAGGATGTTTTTTCAGCACTTCGAAAATCACCTCCAGAGAGTCACGGGAATGAATGATTACCGGCAAACCGGTTTCTTTTGCTATTCCAAGCTGATGTTCGAATGCTTTGATTTGTTCCCGGTAATAACTTTTATCCCAATATAAGTCTATACCACATTCTCCGATGCCGTAAAAGGTATGGTTACCCAAAGCTTTTTCTACCTGGGCCAGTTCTGTTTTATAGTTCTCATACACAGAAGTGGGATGTAGCCCTGCCAAAGGAAATAACATCTCCGGGTGTCGGGCTGCCAGATCGAGCATCCGGTTGCGCGATTCACTATCGATGTCCGGAAGAACGATGTAATTCACTCCCGCCTCTCTGGCACGTTGTACGACAGCTTCCCGGTCTTCTCTGAATTCCTCTTCGTAGATATGTGAATGAGTGTCGATGTACATAAATTTGAAGCTAAAAATGATTAGCTGAAAACTGAATGATTTTGCGGAAACGAAGATAATAAAAAAAGCGCACACCATTGAAGTGTACGCTTTAATTTTCAGGTAATCGTTTTTTCAGCTTTTAACTTTTACCTTTAACTTTCTATACGTGTCCCTGAGCACACATTGCTTCAGCTACTTTTATAAAGCCGCCGATGTTAGCACCTTTCACGTAGTCGATCTTGTCTCCCTCCTTACCGAATTTAACACAAGTATCGTGGATATCTTTCATGATCTGAGACAGTTTCTGGTCAACTTCTTCAGCTGTCCAGCTATATCTCATTGAGTTCTGGCTCATTTCCAGACCTGATACGGCAACACCACCTGCGTTAGCTGCTTTACCCGGAGCGAAAGTGATATGAGAATTCAAATATTTAACAGCTTCAGCTGTACAACCCATATTGGAAGTTTCTACAACCATCTGGCAACCGTTAGCAACCAATTGTTTTGCATCTTCTTCGTTCAATTCGTTCTGAATAGCACACGGGAAAGCGATATCACATTTTACTTCCCATGGTTTTTTCTTAGCGAAGAATTTAGCTCCGAATTTAGCTGCATACGGTTCTACAACGTCGTTGTTGCTTGCTCGTAATTCCAGCATATAGTCGACACCTTCCTGAGTCAGACCTTTTTCGTCATAGATATATCCGTCCGGTCCGGAGATGGTTACCAATTTGGCTCCCAATTGAACGAGTTTCTGTGCAGCACCCCAGGCAACGTTACCGAATCCCGAGATAGCGACAGTTTTACCCTTGATGTCCTGGCCTTTTTCTTTCAGCATGTGCTGAGCGAAATATACCGTACCGTAACCGGTAGCTTCCGGACGTACACGTGATCCACCGAATTCTCTTGGTTTACCGGTCAGTACACCTACGAATTCGTTCCGGATTCTCTTATATTGTCCGAACAGATAACCGATTTCACGGGCTCCTACACCGATATCACCGGCAGGAACGTCTGTGTCGGCGCCGATATATTTGCAAAGTTCAGTCATAAAGCTCTGGCAAAAACGCATTACTTCATTGTCTGATTTTCCTTTCGGGTTGAAGTCCGAACCTCCTTTACCACCACCCATAGGCAGCGTAGTCAGAGAGTTTTTGAAAGTCTGCTCGAAACCTAAGAATTTCAATCCGCCCAAAGTTACCGACGGGTGGAAACGTAAACCTCCTTTGTACGGTCCGATAGCACTATTGAATTGAACGCGGTAGCCGCGGTTGATTTGTACTTCACCTTTGTCGTCGATCCATGGAACACGGAACATGATTACTCTTTCAGGTTCTACCATTTTTTCGAGGATCTTATTGGCCTTGTATTTCGGGTTTGCCTGATAGGTATCCCATACAGTTTCAATAACTTCTTCTACAGCCTGGTGGAACTCTGCTTCACCTACTGTTTTTGCCTTTAAGGCTTCCATGAATTCTTTAATTTCTGGTCTCATGTGTATAATTTTTAGTATGAGTTAATTCAAACGTTTTCGGATGTCAAAATTATCTAATTATTTACGATATCAAAACTTTTTGCAGTTAATTTTTTATTAACAAACCTTGATTTTGCTTTCGGATTGATAGTTGGAGATATATCCCTGCTGATAATCTGTTACTAAAACTGAAATTAGTACTTCGGCGGGCCCTCTCGGAGTGATAAAATTACCGGAGAGAATACTTTTTGCCTGCCAGACCGATTATTTTCCCTTCCAGTTCGAGTTGCAATAGGATAGCCGCTAGTTCACTACTTGGACGCTGGGTCAACTGGCATAATTCATCGATATGCAGGGCTCCATTTTCACTTAAGAGCTGAATGAGTGTATTCCCTTGTTCGTCGTCGCTGAAATTCGGTAAGATCGTTTGTTGTAGTGTCGTTTTTTTTATCGGGTAACCTAAGAGGTGGGCCACGTCGGTGGCATTTTCGGTTAATGCGGCAATGTTTTCTTTAATCAGAAAATTGCAGCCTGCCGAATATTTATCTTCCGGACGTCCAGGGAAAGCCATGACTTCCCGGTCGTATGACATGGCCAGGCGCGCTGTGGCCATAGCTCCTCCCTTTATGGCCGATTCGGCTACCAGGGTTGCATGACAGAGACCCGCAATAATCCGGTTGCGGCGTAAGAAATTGCTCGGATGTATATTCGCCGTGCAAGGAAATTCGCTGATCCAGGCCCCGCCGGTCTCCAGAATCTGACGTGCCATGCTTTTATGGGTCGCCGGATAAATCATGTGTAATCCATGTCCCAATACGGCTAAAGTCGTCAAGCCGAACTTCAGGGAAGCCCGGTGGGCCGAGGCGTCGATGCCATAAGCCAATCCGCTGACCAGGACAGGACGACAACCCAGATTCACCAGGTCTTCGACCAATGCCGTCACTCTGGCTTCACACCGGGACGATGCATGTCTTGTCCCTACGATGGCCAGATATTTATTTGCCGGAGAGGACTTTAACTTCCCTTTATAAAAAAAGACCAGGGGAGCATCGGCACATTGCCGGAGCAATTCCGGATAACACCCGTCTTCGATTGTGCAGATTTGTATCTCGTGTTTGTCCAACTGTTCTATCTCCGCTTCTGAATTTTGTATAGCCGTTTTCCGGTTAAAAGTGTCCGTGGGTATATTCAACTCCCGATAGAGCTGATTCAGCGTTTGGTCGCTTTCGAGAAAAAAACCTTCCAGACCTCCGCATCTTTCGATCAACGGGAGGTATATGCAGCTATTCAGCTTGGGTAATAAACTGATCGCAATGCGGGCTTTCACAGAGCTATTTCGATTCATGGCTAAAGAAGATTTAAATGGATCCGTATTTAACAAAGTTATGAAATATTATTGAATTATACTTCTTAAAAACAAGATATTATTCCGTAGCTTCGATGGGCAGAGAAGCTGATTTCTTTACTTTTGCCGTTTTCTCCGATTAATATTGGAGTTTTGCTTTTTCCTTTTTATTTTTGGCAAAATTTGCAGGTATATGAACAATATAATTTTTACCCGTGATATCCGGGCGGATTTACAATTGAAGCTGGCGGACTTCGGTATTGCAGATATTTTCGTACTGGTCGATAATAATTCCCGTAATTTTTGTCAGAGAAGTTTCGAGGATTTCGGTATTCCTGAAGAACATATTATTACAATTCCTGAAGGTGAACATCACAAATCTTTAGAGAGTGTGGCTGAGATTTGGCAGGTATTGTCCGATCAGGGGGCCCGGCGAAATGCTGTTTTGGTGAATGTGGGAGGAGGAGTGATTACCGATCTCGGTGGGTTTGCTGCTTCTTGCTTCAAACGGGGAATACATTGTGTGAATATACCGACGACACTTCTGGCTCAGATCGATGCGTCGGTGGGAGGAAAGACCGGCTTTGATTTCAATGGATTGAAAAACGAAATCGGTAGTTTCGCTATCCCCGATTGGGTACTTATCGATAATCATTTTTTAGCTACTTTGCCCGAACGGCAGATTATGTCAGGATTTGCCGAAATGCTGAAACACGCTTTATTAGCCGATGAAGAACATGTGGCTGAAGCGATGCAGGTAGATTTTGCCGGAGTGGCGGAAGAAGATTTTTTGAAGCTGATACGTAAATCCGTTGCGGTGAAAGCGGCTATTGTACAAAGTGATCCCCGGGAAAAAGGATTGCGCAAAGCATTGAATTTCGGACATACGGTGGGGCATGCTATCGAAAGTGTCGCTATCCGCCGTGGACTCGATATTTTCCATGGAGATGCTGTTGCGTACGGCATGATTGCCGAATTGTTCCTCTCCGTGCAAAAACTTGGTTTCGATGAAAAACATTTCGAGGCGGTAAGGAAGTTTATCCGCGAAAAATACCCGGTCTACCATCCTGTAGCCGAAGCGGACGAATTATATGAGCTGATGCTGCACGATAAGAAAAACGAACAGGCAGGGGTTAATTTTACACTCATACATAAACCCGGCGAATTTGACATCGATAATTATTGTAGCCGGGATGAAATTTTCGAAGCCCTTAAACAAATTTAATGGGAAGGGGAATGGATATAACTTTGGATTTCAAGTCGAAACGGGTACAAGGTACGGTTACTTTGCCTGCCTCGAAAAGTATTTCCAATCGGGTGCTCATCGTCAATGCCTTGGCCGATAGTGAACTACCGATAGAAAATCTCGCCGATTGTGACGATACGCAAAGTATGGTGCGGATACTGTGTAGTGAAAATAGCTATTTTGATGTGGGGCATGCCGGGACAGCGATGCGTTTTCTGACGGCTTATCTTTCAAGGATTATCGGGAAGTGGGTACTGACGGGATCCGAGCGGATGAAACAAAGACCCATTCGGGTGTTGGTAGAAGCTTTGAACCGATTGGGAGCACGGATCGGGTATCTTGAAAACGAAGGTTTTCCGCCATTGGAGATTTACGGTTCCCGCTTGGTGGGTGGAAGTATAGATATTCCGGCTTCTGTCAGTAGCCAGTATATCTCTGCTTTATTGATGATCGCTCCTTATATGGAAAAAGGATTGGAAATCCGGCTTACCGGCAAGGTAGTTTCGAGTTCCTATATCGATATGACTTTGCAGATCATGCGGGAGTTTGGAGCCGAAGTCGGTCGGGAGGATACTGTGATCGGAGTGAAGCCGGGAGAATACCGGTCTGTTCCTTACCGGGTAGAATCGGATTGGAGTGCTGCTTCTTATTTTTATGAATTGCTGGCTATCGCCGGAGAAGGAGAGATTATCCTGACCGGCTTGAAAGAAAAAAGCATGCAGGGAGATTCCCGTCAGACTGTTGTGTGGAGGAAATTAGGGGTTCGAACCTGCTATGAGGGAGATTTAGTGAGATTATCGGCCGCAAAGCCTGAAATCGATCGGTTGGATTATGATTTTGTGGAAATGCCCGATCTCGTCCAATCGTTTGCTGTGGCTTGTTGTATGCGGCGTATTCCATTTCTGTTCCGGGGAGTGGAGACCTTGCGGATTAAAGAAACCGATCGGATCCAGGCGCTGATAGAGGAATTGGGCAAATTGGGTTATCTGTTGAAAGCTGAAGGAGATGGAGCCTTGATTTGGGAAGGGGAACGGACCGGGGGGCAGCCATGTCCCCGGATTGCGACTTATCACGATCATCGCATGGCCATGGCATTTGCTCCTGCAGCCCTGAAACATCCGGGATTAGTTATTGTGGATAAAGAAGTCGTTTCCAAATCTTTTCCCCGTTATTGGGAAGCACTGGCCGGATGTTTTGGGACGAAATCCGGATATTCGGACTCTTAAGATCTTTTAGCTTTGAAAAATTGTTTCACTATTTCACTGCATTCCCCGGTTAAAATGCCTGAGGTGATTCGGGTTTTCGGATGCAATACGGGAGGGGTCAGACGCGAGTATCCCCGATGAGGGTCGGGGGCTCCGGTCACTAATTCGCCGAGTTGTGCCCATGATAATGCACCGGCACACATGGTGCAAGGTTCCATCGTTACGTACAGCGTGCATTCATTCAGGTATTTACCTCCCAGATAAGAGGTTGCCATCGTGATGGCGAGCATTTCTGCATGAGCGGTGACGTCATTCAGTTTTTCGGTTTCATTATGGGCCCGGGCGATAATTTTTCCTTTACATACGACGACGGCTCCTACAGGGATTTCTCCCTCCTCTGCGGCTTGTCGGGCTTCCTGCAGGGCTTTATGCATATAATATTCATGTGTCGTCATCGGCTACGTCGGATCTGTTCGGTCGGAAAAATTTACCATTCAGCAACTTTTACCCGGCAAAGTTAAGGATTTTTCCCGGATCACCGCCCGGAAAGCCGGTCTTTTATATCAATCGTTTGAGTATGATATTGAGTGGATTGTAATCAAAATATTTGGGTAGCAGATAAATTATTCCTAATTTTATCATCCCGAAACAACGGGGCATATGAATTGCTAGTTCATTAATCATTAATAATAATTTTATGCAGACGATTGACACTTACAATTTTCAAGGGAAAAAAGCATTGATCCGTGTGGATTTCAATGTACCCTTAAATGATAAATTCGAGATCACCGACGACACCCGTATGCGGGCGGCTATTCCTACGATCAGGAAGGTGCTTGCCGGCGGCGGTGCTGTTATTCTGATGTCTCATCTGGGACGTCCGAAAGGGGTTGACAGTAAATATTCGCTGAAACATATTCAGAAACATTTAGAAGAATTACTGGGACAACCGGTCAGATTTGCGGATGATTGCATAGGTGAAAGTGCCAAAAAACAAGCTGCTGAATTGAAACCGGGAGAAGTATTACTGCTCGAAAATCTGCGTTATTATGCAGAAGAAGAAGGTAAACCCCGTGGTTTGGCTGACGATGCCTCCGATGAAGAAAAAAAAGCTGCAAAGGCAGCGGTCAAAGAATCTCAGAAGAAATTTGTCGCCGACCTGGCTTCTTTAGGTGATGTTTGGATCAACGATGCATTCGGTACTGCCCACCGGGCTCATGCTTCTACCGCTTTGATCGCAAAATATTTCCCCAACGATAAATTATTCGGTTATGTGATGGAAGGTGAACTGAAGGCGGTCGACAGTGTGATGAAAGATCCGAAACGTCCTTTTACCGCTATCATGGGGGGATCTAAAGTTTCTTCTAAAATCGACATCATCATGAACCTGATGGATAAGGTGGACAACCTGATCCTGGGTGGAGGGATGACCTATACCTTCAAGGCTGCTTTGGGGGGACATGTCGGAAGTTCTATTTGTGAAGCCGATAAGCTCGATCTGGCGCTCGATATCATGCGTATTGCCAAAGAAAAAGGGGTTAATCTGGTATTGTCCGATCAGGCTGTCATCGCCGATGGTTTCAGCAATGATGCGAATACCAAATTGGCTGATCCCATGAATATTCCGGATGGCTGGGAAGGATTGGATATCGGTCCGGAGACTCGCGAACGTTTTGCTAAAGTAATCGAAGAATCCAAAACGATTCTTTGGAACGGTCCGGTCGGGGTATTCGAAATGCCCAAATTCGCCGAAGGTACCAGGGCTATTGCCGAGGCTATTGTGAAAGCTACTGAAAAAGGTGCTTTCTCTCTGATCGGTGGTGGCGACTCTGTCGCTGCTATCAACCAGTTCGGACTGGCCGACAAGGTCAGCTACGTATCTACCGGTGGAGGTGCCCTTCTCGAATACATCGAAGGAAAAGAATTACCCGGAATCACTGCTATCCGCGGAGAATAATCGTGACTTCGATAAAATAAATGAGCGTCCGTTGAAGTGCGGACGCTTTTTTTATGTCATTAAGGTCGGATTTTTCAATTATATATTTTTACTTTTGTAGGAGTAAAACTAGTTTGTTATGAGCACGATGATTCAGGTAACAGAGCCGACGATGGTCCTCAATGAGGAAGTGTGTAAAAGTAATATTGCCCGGATGGCGGCCAAAGCGAAAGCAGCCAATGTGGTATTCCGGCCACATTTTAAAACTCATCAGTCCCGGGAAATCGGTGAGTGGTTCAGAGCGAGCGGAGTGGATAAGATTACCGTTTCTTCATTGAACATGGCTATGAAATTCGCCGAATGGGGATGGAACGATATTACGGTCGCTTTTCCGGTAAATTGTCTGGAACACGAGAAAATCAACGCTTTAGCAGCTAAGATTCGTTTGAATTTGTTATTGGTCCATTCCGAAGGAGCCCGGCAATTGTCCGAATGCCTGAAATATCCGGTAGGCGTATATCTGGGAGTAGATACCGGATACCATCGGGATGGGGTAGACGCCGGTAACTATGAAAAAATCGAACGGATCATGAATATTGTTGCTCCCGATGTGAATATCAAATTCGAGGGTTTCCTTACCCATGCCGGACATACGTATAATGCCCGTTCTAAAGAAGAAATTTTGCAGATTCATAAAGACAATCTGCGCATGCTTAAAAATATCAAAGAAAGATATATTGATCGCTATCCTCAGCTCAAGATTTCTTTAGGGGATACGCCTTCCTGTTCATTGGCCGATCGTTTTGGCGTGGCCGATGAAATTCGCCCCGGAAACTTTGTTTTTTATGATGTAACACAATTGAAAATCGGTTCCTGCGACTGGTATAATATCGCTTTGGCAGTGAAATGCCCGGTGGTGGACATCAACCGGCACCGGAATGAGGCGGTGATTTATGGGGGGGGAGTACATTTTTCTAAGGATAGGATCGATCGTCCCGGTAATCGTCCGCTTTATGGGATGGTTGCTGAAAACCATAACGATTATTGGGGAAATATTATTTCGGGTGTGGAATTGGTGTCCTTGTCCCAGGAACATGGCGTAATGCATTGTACGGACGATTTTCTCGATCGGCTTCATGTCGGGGATGTTGTCACCGTATTGCCTGTGCATTCCTGTATGACGGCCGATCTGATGAAAATTTACCACATGAACGACGGGAAAACTGCCGCCCATATTTAAAGCATCATGGAGGATAAAATTAAAGTTGCCGGTGAAATAGCAGCTCATACTTATCCTTTGAGTGAAAAAAGCCTTTGCCGTTTGGCTGCTATCTTAGAACCACGGAAATTATTGAAGAATGAATTATTTCTGAAAGAAGGCGATGTCGCACGTTCGATGGGAGTCGTCGAACAAGGGATGGTGAGGCAGTTTTACCGGAAAAAAAATCTGGAGATTACGGAGCATTTTACATACGAAGGCCATCTTTTCGTATGTCTGGAAAGTTTTATTCGTCAGATCCCGGGACAATTTTATGTTGAGGCACTCGAGCCTACTCTGATCTATGAAATACCTTACGGGCCTTTTCATGAACTCATGCAACAGGATCCCGAAATTTTGCGGGTATATTGTACCATCCTCGAAAGTTCGTTAATCATTTCCCAACATAAAGCGGATGCCCGCAACCGGCATTCTGCTTTCGAACGTTATCGGCGTCTGGAGTTCGAACACCCTCAGATCGTCCGGAGGGCTCCTCAGATTCATGTGGCTTCTTTTTTGGGGATGAGTCCTGAAACCTTAAGCCGGATACGGGCTGGTAAGATTGCTTGATACAGATCAAGAAATGTCCTGCCGGAAAGTATTTCAGTATCGAAAACGTTGTAAATCGGATCGAAATACAGAATTTTGCACTGTTTTTAAATCTTGTGCTATGATAAAATACTGTATTTTTTCTATTTTTTGTTTTCTTCCCTTTTTGATTTGGGCGGATGAGTTACCCCAACTGGGTAAGGCTCCTTTGGAAAAAGTGATTCAGGCCATGACGGTCGACGAAAAGATCCGGTTGTTGACCGGAACGGGTGAGGTGGCCGAAGATATTTTGGTTGCCGTGGGCGAAACCGATAAAATTGTGCCCGGTGCTGCCGGTACCACCTATCCCATTCTCCGGCTGGGTATTCCGGCGATGGTAATGGCCGACGGTCCTGCCGGACTTCGGATTTCTGCCCGGCGTGATAGTTGTCCGCGAACATTTTATTGTACTGCTTTCCCTGTAGCTACTTTGCTGGCTTCGACCTGGAATACGGATTTGGTACAACAGGTCGGGCAGGCCATGGGTAACGAAGTGCTCGAATATGGTTGTGATATTTTATTGGCACCTGCTCTTAATATCCACCGGAATCCTCTGTGTGGCCGGAATTTCGAGTATTATTCCGAAGATCCTTTCCTGACAGGTAAAATCGCAGTAGCTATGGTAAAAGGTATTCAACAAAACGGCGTAGGCACGTCTGTGAAACATTTTGCCGTCAATAATCAGGAGACGAACCGGATTGCTAATGATGCGATTCTCTCTCCCCGTGCGATGAGGGAGATTTATCTCAAAGGCTTTGAAATGGTGGTGAAGGAAGCGAATCCCTGGACGGTAATGTCGTCGTATAATAAGATCAACGGCGTTTATACCTCCGAGAGTTATGATTTACTGACGACGATTTTGCGTAAAGAGTGGGGATATCAGGGGATGGTGGTCACCGACTGGTTCGGTGGACGCGATGCCGTCGGGCAGGTCCAGGCTGGAAACGACCTGCTGATGCCCGGGAAAATTCGCCAGCAAGATAGTATCCGCCAGGCATTGAAGACAGGAAAACTATCTATGGCCGACGTCGACCGGAATGTACGCCGGGTGTTGGAGTTGATCCTGAAAACGCCCCGTTTTAAAGGATATCCCTATTCCGAACAGCCTGATCTGAAAGCACATGCTTCGGTTACCCGTGAAGCTGCTGCCGAAGGAATGATTTTGTTGAAAAATGATGGAAAAACGTTACCGTTGGCCGCTGATGTGCGTGATATTGCCGTTTTTGGAAATACTTCTTACCAGTTTATTGCCGGAGGTACCGGTAGCGGTGATGTCGAAGAAGCTTATTCTGTCTCTTTGGAAGAAGGATTGACCGGAGCCGGTTTTATCCTCGATAAGGGCTTGAAACAGCATTATTTGGATTATATCCGGGCTGAAGAGGCTAAAATCGATTGGAAGAAATACAACCACGTCACTCCTCCCCGTATCGTGGAATGTACTTTAGACGAAGGGTTGATCCGGCGAAAAGCCGAAGAAACGGATATGGCTATGATTACCATCGGCCGGAATGCCGGAGAATACAGTGACCGGAAAGTGAAAGACGATTTCGAGCTTTGTGCCGACGAACGGGAAATGCTGGAAAAGGTAACCCGAATCTTTCATCAGGAGGGTAAAAAGGTAGTCGTCATCCTGAATATCGGGGGAGTGATCGAAACGGCTTCCTGGAAAGACCGGCCCGATGCAATCCTGTTGGCTTGGCAGGGGGGACAGGAAGGTGGAAACTCGGTGGCCGATATTTTATCGGGCAAGGTGAATCCCTCCGGTAAGTTACCGATGACTTTCCCTGTCCGTTATGAAGATGCCGCTTCCTCTGAAAATTTTCCCCTAATCGGCGATGAGGAAGCTCTCGATATTTACCGGGAGTTTTATACCGGGCCTAAAGGTACCGACCGGCCGAATATCGACTTTACCCGATATGAAGAGGGGATCTATGTCGGTTACCGTTATTTCGATAAATATCGGGTAGATGTTTCCTATCCCTTCGGTTTCGGCTTGTCGTATACCGGATTTACTTATAGCAAACCTCGGTATTTGCGTACAGAACAAGGATATGAATTTTCCTGTACAGTGACCAATACCGGAAAGATACCGGGAAAAGAAGTGGTACAGTTATATATCGCCGCTCCCGGAAAAACAATGGTTAAACCACAGAAAGAACTGAAAGCCTTTGCCAAAACGAAAATATTGGCTCCCGGAGAGAGTGAGGTCGTTCGGTTGGTTGTCGGTTTGTCCGAACTGGCGTCCTTCGACGAGCAAGCTTCCTGTTGGGCAGTTGAATCCGGTCGCTATCTGGCTATTTGGGGGAGTTCTTCCCGGGATTGCCGTTTAAAACAATCTTTTACGCTTCGGCAAGCCGTGACGGGTGAAGAGGTGCATCGGGTTTTATTACCCGTACGACAACTCGAAGAGTTGTATTGAGTTCGACGGAGAAACGGGCCTGCCGTTTTTGGTTTTTCGTTTACTTTATTACCTTTGCTGTGATAATGAACGTTTTATTAGTTGAATAACATAATTTTATAACATTCCCGAATCGGAAAATTATTCTGTTTCTTTATCGGATTATTCCTTGGGTTTTCATCGTTTATTCTAATAAACCGTCTGATTATCAGTTTCCTTTCAGGGCTTCACAATAACGATGAATTCCGTGTATTACGATTTCAATTTCCTCGTCATCCAATACCTCCAGTATTTTGGATATCGTTTCATTAATCGAATCTGTTGCTTCTGCAAGCCGGGACTCCCCTGCTGCCGAGAGGGTGATCACTTTCCTCCGTTTGTCCTTTTCATCCTGATAGATATCCACCAAGCCGGCTTGGACTAACTTTTTTATATTTCTACTCATCGTAGAATGTTCGACATGAAGAAAATCTGCTAATTCCTGAATAGAAAGACTTATATTGTTCTTTATATGATAGAGGATATGCCGCTGACTGAATGATAAGCCCGCACGATGTTTGAATAAACCCAATTCCTTGACCAGTTCATAGTTCAGTTGGCGGAGTATATCGATATAGTTTTGCATCATGTCGTTAATAAAGGTGTTTTTATATATGTATCAAACATGGATCTTCTCTCTGCAAATATATGTATTATGCATATAAATCCAAATAAAGTTTGAAAATTTAACACAAATAATTTAAAAAATCCAAATTTTCCGGCTCAATTGCGCGAAAGTACCCGGAATCGGTTGCGTTTACCGAAAAGAATAAACACATCGTTGGCGTTGACCACAAAGTCATCGGATACTTCTTCGAGAAGTTCCATGCGTAAATACCCCTTTTCTTCATCCCGGTCATAATGTTTTATAGCGATTAATTTGAGCGAGAAATCTTTTTCCAGTTTGATATCTCCCAGTCGTCGTCCGACAAAAGCAGGGGGAAGCTTCATTTCATAAATATAATAATCCGGTGATACCTGATAAGAATAGATTAATGTAGTTAATTCGGTTTTTGTTGCGAAAAAATCGGCATATTCTTTTTCGAGTTGAATGATTTCCGTTATACCCATTGCTTCCAGAACCGTTTTATGTAAGGTAGAAATAGCCCGGACAATAATACGTTTAGCTCCGTTTTGTTTAAGAATAGCCACGGTCAGTATAGAAGCTCCTGCATCCTTACCTAACGAAACGATATTCAGGTCTGCATCTTTCAACGGTAAATTGCGGGCAGCCTGTTCGTTGTTGAGGTTCAGGCAGATCGTATTTTTAATACTATCTTTATATGCATTCACTTTATCTATATCTTTATCGACCCCGATGACTTCATATCCCATGGCCGTCAACCGTTGAGCCAGCGCCATCCCGAAATTCCCCAAACCGATGATAATACATTTCATAACAAAAAACAAAAAACAAAAAACAATAAGCAATAGGCTAAAGGCTATAAGCTAAAGGCTAAAGGCTAAAGGCTATAGGCTATAAGCTAAAGGCTAAAGGCTATAGGCTATAAGCTAAAGGCTATAAGCTAAAAGTAAAAATGAATAACAATAATGTCTACGTATATTTTAAAAATGAGTTCCTTTTCTTTTCCCCCTTTTAGTTTCCTCCTTTTCTTCTCCTTGTCCCTCGTTTCTTGCCTTTTTCTTTTCGCTTTTCGCCTATAGCCTTTGGCCTTTAGCTTATAGCCTTTGGCCTTTTTAAACAATCACATTCTCCTCCGCATAAGTATAACTTTGTGAACTTTGCCGGGGAATAAGTCCTGAAAGTAAAGTGATCAATCCCACTCTACCTACGAACATCGTCAGGCTGATGATGATTTTTCCGGCCGTATTCAACTGGGAGGTAAAGTCGAGGCTAAGGCCTACGGTACTTATCGCCGACGTTACTTCGAATAAAATTTGGGTGACCGATCCCTCCGGTACCCAAAAAGCCACCAGGCAGGTGGCGGTTCCGATCCACAGGATAGATAATAATATGATTGCATGAGCCCGTCGCACGTTTTCCGATGGGAGTTGACGTTTAAAAATTTCGATTTTTTCTTTGCCTCTCAGCGTATTGATGATATTCTTCAACGCAATAGTAATCGTTGTTGTTTTTATCCCCCCGCCGGTAGATAAGGGCGAAGCGCCGATCCACATCAATAGGAGAGTCAGGAACCAAGTCGACGGCAGGAGAGAAGTCAGATCGACTGTATTAAAACCCGCAGTGCGGGGAGTCACTGCACTGAAGAAAGACACCGCCAGCTTTCCTCTTAATGGAAGCCCTCTCAGGCAATTGTTGTTTTCAGACAACCAGAAGAGTAAAGTTCCTCCCACAAGGAGCAGTAAAGTTGCCGTAATGACAATACGGGTAGTGGTATTCACAATTCTTACATGCGACGGCATACGCTTCGAAGAGCCGGTAAGCCGGTAAAAAAGGTTTCTGACTTTATGATTTACCAGTTTACCGTAATTGAACAGGATGGGAAACCCGATCCCTCCCAATATAATCAGGGTGGCTATCCAGCACTGTAAGCCGTATAAATCCCGGATACCCGGATGGTACAAATTGCCCGTTAAAGTTGAAAAGCCGGCATTGCAAAAGGCCGATACGGCATGGAAAATAGCAAAAAATATCTTATTCGGTATAAGGGAGGGGGAGAGATCCCGGATCTCCCACCACAAGATCCAGGCTCCGATAGCTTCCACGATAATCGTCGTGAAAAGTGTGTAGAAAAGAGTTCGGAAAATATTATTCATCGATTCCTCGCTCAGGATATTTTTTAAAGCCATTTGATCGTTAAAAGAGGTTTGGGTGAAAAAAGACAAAGCGATAAAACTGGTGAAAGTCATGACCCCGATCCCTCCGATTTGGATCAGCAAAAGGAGAACCACCTGACCTGTTGTAGTAAAAGTGGTGGCCGTATCGACAACCGTCAGGCCCGTAATACACACGGCACTCGTAGAAGTGAACAGGGCATCGATAAAACTCAGCGATCCATGATGCGCTTTCGGTAACATAAGCAGGAAAGCACCTGTCAGGATGATGGCCAGGAAACTGTAGACAAACGTCATTTCAGGTCTTATATGCCGTTGTAATCCCGTAACTACCACTTTCGAGAGATGGATGATGCTTATAAACAACAAGAGAATATGGGTCAGGATATGATCTGTTTTTTGTAACCAGTTGTCGGTGGGAAAATGAGCCGGTGTTTGGGTCAGGATAACGAATAACAAAAGTGCTAATACGATAATCTCTATCCAATATCCTTTCTCTTGCCAGATCTCTTTGGGATCCAGAAAGATCGTTGCGATACTGCCGAAAAAGAAAATCCGGATGATGATATTGAATCCCTCTGTAACGTATCTTTTCCCTGCCTCACTGATCGCATAACCGTATTCGTAGGCCATCAGTACGATCGTTGCCACTGAAGCGAGGATAAATAAAATACGGATCAGCTGGACGGTCGCTTTTTTCAGGATACGTCGGAGATTGTTGAGTTTATATCTGAATTCGGTAGAAAACATATATACTGGGATTTAATATAAAATGAACGGGATTATATCAGAAAGGTTTTCTTCCGGAATTGTTTTTCTTTGTCAAAATTTGAATGAGTATATATTATTACGTCATTCTTTCTGCTTTTAATCTATAGCTCTGTTTTTTTTGTTCTTACGGTATGGGGGAAAAACAGATCGTTTTATTGAATTCTGTTGCATTTAATTACCGGGTGCGTTTTTCAAGATCCTGATCAACTTTTTGAATAATGCCATAAAATTTACTGAACAGGAAAGTATCTCGATGGGATACTGCCTGTCCGATAACCGGGAACTTTATTTTTAGGTCAAAAACCGGTATTCGGCCGTTTGGTCAGACTCGATCCTTTTGTTCAGGGGATAGGTTTGGGATTGGCCATCTGTGAAATGATCGTCCGGAAAATGAAGGCCGGATCGGTGATGACTCCCAACCCGGCGAAGATGTCGAATTTTGGTTTACCTTACCGTATAAACCTGTCCAACCCTCCTGAAAATAGGCTTATTTCATAAATACAAAATATACGGCCATTACCAGACATACTCCCGCTGCCAGGTGATTCCATTTTAATGTTTCTCCCTGAAAAAAGATCATCGTGAAAATGGCAAAAATGATAAGGGTAATCACTTCCTGGATCACTTTCAGCTGAACAAGTGTAAACGGTCCGCCATTGCCTTGAAAACCGATACGGTTGCCTGGGATTTGGAGCGAATACTCGAAAAAAGCCATTCCCCACGATATCAGGATAACACCGATGAGCGGCCAGTTGTTGATCACTTTCATCTCTTGCAACTTTAAATGTCCGTACCACGCAAAAGTCATAAAGATGTTCGAACAAACCAGTAATAAGACGGTATATAACCCTTTCATAGATTCAGGTAAAAATTAAAACTAAAAGATAATGAATTGAAATCGTTTCAAGTGCCGCAAAATTATATCTTTTCTGATTTACTTATTCTTTTTTCTCATCTGTTTTTCATTTTTGTTTTCTATCTTTGTTGAAGGGTCGATTGTTGCGGCTTGCTCTTTCCACCCTTTTACATTTTTACCTTTTACTTTAAAGTTATGTCGAATACGGTTCATAGTATCGAAATCCGGAATCTCTGGAAGAAATACGATTTTTTTTGGGAGAATCTCAATCCCGATGTGAATATATTGATTGGAATCAATGGAAGCGGTAAGACGACCTTATTCAATATCATCGATTCCATCATGATGGCTGATGTAAAACGATTGAGAATTTACGGTGTCGGGGTAAAGATTACCATCGACGATTATACCGTCGATTTCCAACAGAAAATGACTGCAGGAGAGTTGAAAACTGCATTGAGAAACGTAAAATATCAAAAAATCAGTACTTTCGACGTTCCGTTCCGGGACCGGCCGAAAGCCGGTAAAGAGTATAGCCAGTTATATAACGAGCTGCATACTATTGTATACGATATCGGCGGGTCCAATCCTTCTTTCTCGGATTATCGGTTGAAAGCGACTAATTTCCCTGAAGAAGCCGGCCGGATTAATCAACGCATCAAAACACTTTTTGAGACGGTCGACCGGCTTTTTGCCAAAACACAGAAGACCATTCAAATCGATCCGCATACCAATCATCTGATCTTTATCGACGATGGAGAAGTGATACCGCTTTACAAACTATCATCCGGGGAAAAGCAGTTGTTGCTGATTCTGATGCGTGTATTCCTGATGGAAGAACAGCCTTACATCCTCTTGATGGACGAACCTGAAATATCTTTACACATTGAATGGCAATATAAATTATTCGAAGAAATCCGCCATCTGAATCCCAATTGTCAGATCATCACTTCCACCCATTCTCCCAGCCTGTTCGGCGATGGTTGGGGAGATAAGCTGGTATTTGTGGAAGACTTGATAAAGGTAAAAAGCTAAAAGCCAGAGGCTATAAGCGATAAGCTAAAGAGTGGAAAGTTAAAGTAGAGAAGATATGATACCGTTATTAAAAGATAAAAGTTATTCTTTTGCTGTTGAAATTGTACGCCTGGTTCAGTACTTACAGCAGGAAAAGAAGGAGTATGTGCTAAGTAAACAAATTTTGAAAAGTGGTACGTCTATCGGGGCATTGATTCATGAAGCCGTTTTTGCTCAAAGTGATTCGGATTATTTAAATAAGTTGGCAGTGAGCTTAAAAGAAGCGAATGAAACGTTGTATTGGTTGAATTTATTACGGGATACCGATTATATTCATATTGATTTATATGAAAAATTAGCTGAAATTGTTAAAGAATTAATAGCACTTTTAGCTTCGTGTGTAAAAACTTTGAATAACAGACTAAAGTCAAAAAATAGTTAATAGTACTCAGCCTATAGCTCTTTGCTTTTAGCTTTTAGCCTATAGCTTTTTGCTTATTTTTTAACTTTTTACTTTATATTTTATGTTTGGTGCTCGTGCTGAGAATCCCTCTCGTGCTTCGCATTTTGCTAATGCGGCACGGCGTTTTGCTCTGGATGCGAAAATGTTTCGCTGTAGGGCGGCTGTACATGTTGAAAACAAAGACGATATTGCTTTCTGGGGAGCTGTACTGAAACATTTCCGGCCGGACGATAAGTTTCACTTCATTTCCGGTTCACGGAACGAATATGGACGGGAGACTTGTGGAGTTACCCAATGTTTGAAATATTTTGATTTCCTGAGTCCCGATTTCTTCATTTGTATCGACAGCGACTATCGTTATTTGTTGAGGGAAAGAAAGATTGATGTCAAACATTTCGTGCTTCAAACTTACACCTACTCTTTTGAAAACCACCACTGCTTTGCCGATGGCCTCGACGATGTGTGCAGCAGAGTCACCCACTTAAAAAATACGGTATTCGATTTCCGTCGGTTTCTGAGTGACTTTTCAGCCATCCTGTACGATCTTTTCATATGGCATCTTTACTTTCAGAATGCCGATCCCGTGCTTTTCAGCCAGTTCGAATTCGATGCTTACATCAGCTTGTCCAATTCCAAAGCTTTTCCTTTGGTATACGACAACGGGGCCCGGGCGTTGGATGAACTACGGATGAGAGTCGAAAGAAAAATCAATTACCTCGGACGTAAATATCCCCATGCCGATCTGGCTATTGTTCGTGAAAAATACCGCGAATTGGGATTAAAACCCGATAACGTGTATTTCTTTATTCGCGGTCACAACCTGTACGATTTGATTTCGATCGTATGTAAAGAAGTTTGTAAGGCTATGCTGCGCACAGCAAAGAAAAACAAAGTTGTCACCCACGATATGGTCAGTGAGTTGTATCGCAGACGTAACAATCTCGACTACGAATTGCGACAGAACATAAAATACGGAGCTTATTTCCCGATCCGTAAACTAGAGCAGGATATTCGGGAGTTTTTGGGAGAAAATTGACCGGTGCTTTGATAGCACTATTAGTTTTCCTATTTTTGGATGAAAATCTGTAAATACGAACCATGAGTGAATTCGATATAAGAAACACCGATTTAAAAGAAACCGAAAAAGAGTTCGAGAGGGCTTTAAGGCCGTTGAATTTCGGCGATTTCCAAGGTCAGAAAAAGATTGTCGAGAATCTCGAAATCTTCGTGCGGGCTGCAAAGATGAGGGGCGAATCGCTGGACCATGTCATCCTTCACGGGCCTCCCGGACTGGGGAAAACGACTTTATCCGCCATTATTGCCAACGAATTGGGGGTAGGCATCAAAATTACTTCCGGACCGGTACTCGATAAACCCGGAGATTTAGCCGGACTATTGACCAACCTGGAAGAGAACGACGTGCTCTTCATCGATGAAATACATCGTTTGAGTCCTGTGGTCGAAGAATACCTGTATTCTGCTATGGAAGACTACCGCATCGATATTATGATCGATAAAGGACCTGCAGCCCGTTCGGTACAGATACAAATCAATCCGTTTACCTTGATCGGCGCTACTACCCGTAGTGGGTTACTGACCGCTCCCTTGCGGGCTCGGTTCGGTATTAATTGCCATCTGGAATATTACGATACCGACATCCTTTCCGGAATCATTTCCCGTTCTGCCGCTATCCTGAATGTGGGGATTACCGGTCAGGCTGCTATGGAAATCGCTTCCCGGAGCCGGGGTACACCCCGTATCGCCAATGCATTGCTGCGCAGAGTGCGCGATTTTGCAATGGTCAAAGGTAATGGAAGCATCGATCGTGACATCACCCGTTATGCACTCGAAGCATTGAATATCGATAAATACGGGCTGGATGAAATGGACAATAAAATCCTGCTCACCATTATTGAAAAATTTAAGGGAGGACCGGTGGGCCTGACGACGATTGCTACTGCTGTCGGCGAAGATGCCGGTACCCTGGAAGAAGTGTATGAGCCCTTCCTGATCAAAGAAGGGTTTATCAAGCGTACTCCGCGCGGTAGGGAAGTGACCGACTTGGCTTATAAACATTTGGGGAAAACCCGTAGAAATGACGGTGGGGAACAAATGACGCTTTTTTAAGGGCATAAGGGAAAAAACAAAGGGAGAAAACTAATATTTTAACATTTGTTTTAGAGACCTGCCACAGAGCGAATTTAACAAATCGACCTTCCCTCTAGTAAAGTGTTAAAATCGGCTAGTGTTATGAAGTAACGTTATAGGTTAAAGTGTGTTAAGTGTGCAAAGTGTTAAATTTGAAGTGTTAAATTTGTGGGTATGAGAAAAAAACAGATTATCATACTAGGTGTGGTTTTAGGTCTGTCATTGTTGGGATTGATCTTTACACAGGCGAGGTATTTTCAAACGGCTTTTCAGTTGAAAAAAGCACATTTTGATTATCTCGTCAATAAATCTATCGACCAGGTAACGACTTATTTAGAAGAGAAGGATAAGCAGCAGATGGCCGAAGAAAAGAAAAACGAAATCCACCATCTGGGGAAAAATGGAGTCGTCCATGAAATGCCCCGGGCTCTGGATTTACGTCCTGGGCTCAATGTAAAGAATGATATGAATATTGTCATCGATTACAGCCGCTTCCCCATCGGTTACGACGAAAGGATAGAGAATGTATGGGAATTGTTCGGACAGAAAGGCAATCGGAATCTCCAGAATTCTATCCAGAAATCCCGCCAGGAAATCAAAAACAGTCTGGGAAAAGAATATGATCTCGTGGTTAAAAAGATTCCCGAAATGCCCGAAAAATCGATCGAAGAACGATTGGATGGCAGCGATCTCAAAGAGATTATCGGTGAACGTTTAAGGAATAACGGTGTCAAAATTCCTTTCGAGTATGCGGTAAAAGAGAAAGGGGAATTTATCCTCATGTCACAAAACTTCTTCAATCAGCATTCCGATTACACCTACAACCGGAAAATGAGTTTTGGACAACAGCAGGAACCGGCCACCCTCTTTCTGATTTTTCCCGATCAGTCACATGATCTGTTGTCTTCTGTCGTCTTGTTATTGCCCAGTTTGATCATCACCATTTTGTTGGTGTTGTGTTTCGGATTCTGTATCGTAGTCATCGTTAAACAGAAAAAATTATCTGCGATCAAGAACGACTTCATCAATAATATGACACACGAATTTAAAACCCCGATAGCGACCATTTCTTTGGCTGCACAAATGCTTAAAGACGGGGCTGTGAACAATTCCCCCTCTACCATCGACCATATTGCCGGGATTATCCGCGATGAAAGTAAACGGCTCACTTTCCAGGTAGAAAAAGTGCTCCAGACCGCTTTGTTTACCGAAACCCGGATGAAACTGAAACTAAAAAATGTCAATCTCAACGAGGTTGTTGAAAATCTTGTGACAAAATTTAGCCTGCGTGTAGAAGATAAAGGAGGACAACTCTATAGTTATTTAGAGGCTGACCAGGATGAAGTTTATGCTGATGAGGTACACATCACGAACGTAGTATCCAATTTATTGGATAATGCGATAAAATATTGTACTAAAGTTCCGGAGATCAGTGTTTACACCCGGAATAAAGGTCAGGAAATAATTATTAGTGTGATAGACAATGGCATAGGAATTGCTGCGAAAGAGCAAAAGCTGATTTTCGAACGTTTTTATCGGGTTTCGACCGGTAATTTACATGACGTAAAAGGATTCGGCCTCGGATTATCCTATGTAAAAACTATCGTGGAAGCACACGGAGGGCGTATCGAAGTGGAAAGCGCTGAAGGAAAAGGAAGCCGATTTGATATTATTTTACCATTAACCTCAAAAAAACAAAAAGTAAAGAGAACTTTATTTTTCTAAAAGCGTATATTTTTCAGAGAATTTATTTAAAAACTAAATAGTTATGGAGGAGAAAATAAAAATTTTATTAGCAGAAGATGATACGAATCTGGGTATGCTCCTGAAAGAATATCTGAGGGCAAAAGGATTCGAGACTGTTTTATGCGAAGATGGGGAGGTAGCTTATGAAGCCTTTCTGAACCAGCCTTTCGATATATGTATCCTGGATGTGATGATGCCTAAAAAAGATGGCTTTACCCTGGCTAAGGAAATTCGCCAGATCAACAGCGAAATTCCAATCATTTTCCTGACGGCTAAAAATATGAAGGAAGATGTCCTGGAAGGCTTCAAATTAGGGGCTGACGACTATATGAGCAAACCTTTCAGTATGGAGGAGTTATTACTCAGAATCGAAGCCGTACTGCGTCGTTCTACCGGACTCAAACCTGAAGATGAACAGGAAATCTTCAAAATCGGTAAATTGACCTTCAACTCTAAAAAACAGACCCTGTTCGATGGAGAAGAAGAACAAAAACTGACGACAAAAGAGTCTGAGCTCTTGAAATTATTATGCCAGAATGTCAACAAAGTGCTCGAAAGAAATTATGCACTCAAAAACATCTGGGCCGACGACAATTATTTCAATGCCAGAAGTATGGATGTTTACATCACCAAATTACGTAAACACCTTAAAAAGGATCCTTCTGTTGAAATCATCAACGTTCACGGTAAAGGATATAAGCTTATTCTCTAAAAAAGAAATATTTTCTTTGCGGGTATTCGGAAGAATACCCGTTTTTTATTTGCTTTCCTTAAGGATAAAACTTTAACTTTGTATTTCAGAATAATCACATCGTTGTAACAGTTTGCACGTTGCGACTCTAATAACAAATCGATAGAAATGAAAATAGCTATTGCCTGTGACCATGCCGGTTACGAATACAAAGAAAAATTAGTGGCATTCCTTCGCCAGAAAGGTTATGAAGTAAAAGATTTCGGTACACATTCTGCTGAAAGTATGGATTATCCCGATACTGCCCATCCGATGGCTGCTGCTGTTGAATCCGGCGAGTTCGAGAGAGGAATCGCGCTCTGTGGGAGTGGGAATGGGATTTGTATGACTGTCAATAAACATCAGGGTATCCGGGGTGCACTCTGTTGGACGACCGAAATCGCCTGGTTGGCACGCCTCCATAACAATGCCAACGTATGTTGTATCCCTGCCCGTTTTATCTCCTTCGACGATGCTCAGGATATCGTCGAGCGTTTTCTGTCTACCGAATTTGAAGGCGGAAGACACCAGAGAAGAATCGAGAAAATTCCCCTAAAATAAGGATTTATATTCTGTTTGAAATAAACAACTAGCGGCTGTCTATCGGAAGAATCAATTTTTTTTCTGTATATGAGAGTTTGATATTTGAATAGACATGTTTTATTTGTTTATCATAAAAATTGAAGGTGGTGATTTTATTTGATTTTTTAGGATTTGATTTTAAATATTCGGCATTTGTAAAATGGTGACAGGGCTAAAAAGAATGGTTTTAATCCTTCCGGTGAATGGAAGTAAAGCACTGGTGATTACGGAAGAGAGTGGTTAAATAAAGGTTAAAGCTCCCTATTTTGATCCGATCACAATCGCAGTTTATTAAATTCGCTCATCTTAAACTAAAATTATAGTAATATGATGAAATTCTCTTTCCTTGCTATTCTTATAATGGCTCTCATGTCATGTAATAATGCATCTAAAACTACTGTACGGGTTCATCTCGACAAACCCCAAGGTGAAATCAAGCCTCAGTTGATAACCAAGGATTCTACTTACGTGATGGCTTTGGATTCGACGAATACTGCCCTTTTTGTGATGGCTGAAAACCTTAAGCCGGGTTACGCTACCGTTGTATTGGGTAGAATGCAGGTGCCGGTTTATGTTGAACCGGGCAAAAGTTTCGATGTTTCTGTAAAATTCGAAGGTCGTCGTATGATTCCTGCATTCACCGGTGAAGGCGCTAAAAAGAATGAGTACCTGAATAGTCCGGCTTTACGGTTTAACCCCGATTATAAGTTGGAAGAAGCTGAATTTTTGGCCTCTTTAGACGAACAAATAAAGAAATTGAATGAAAATTTGGATACCCTGGGATTCGACCCGCAGTTCAATCAGTTAGAGAAAAAAAGATTGGCTTATATGGTTTATGGACCGCTTCCTATTTATCCCCTTTATCATCCCTACTATGCACAGGCTCCTGATTTCAAGCCTACCGATGCTTTCTACAATAAATTGGTTTCTGCAATTACCGAAGATGAAGCTTTGATTGGTATGAATTGGTATCAGGAGGCGTTGATCGGTCGGGTTCAGGCGATGGCTGCTAAAGATCTGGAAGATCGCGATAATCTGACTTTCACGAAAAAACAATTGGATTACGTTGAACAAAACTTCAAAAATCCTGCAGTTGTTGAATATTTGGTCGATCAAATCGTTACCGCTTATGTGAAAGATTCCGGTGTCGATCATTTGGCTGAAGTTGCTCCGGTATATAGTGCTAAAGTTACCGATCCTGCAAAAAAAGCTAAATTCGACGAATTGTGTGCAAAATGGGCTAGAATTGCTGTTGGACAGCCTTCACCGTCTTTCAAATATCTCGACATCAATGGCAAAGAGGTTAGTTTAGCCGATTTGGCCGGAAAATATGTCTATATCGACACCTGGGCTACCTGGTGTGGACCTTGCCGGGGTGAATTGCCTCACTTGAAAACTTTAGAAGAAAAATACGGAAAAAAGAATATTTATTTCGTAAGTATTTCTTGTGACCGCGACAAAGCAGCCTGGGAAAAGATGGTAAAAGAAGATAAATTAGGAGGTATCCAGTTGCACAACGGTGGCGACAATACTTTTATGGATGCTTATATGATTACCGGAATTCCTCGTTTTATCCTTTTGGATAAAGAAGGAAAAATCATCAATGCAAAGATGACCCGTCCTTCAAATCCTGAAACAGCTAAAACTTTCGACGCTCTGGAAGGAATCTAATCAGCCGTTTTTCAAATCGGTTGTCCTCGAATGAATACCCCCTGAAAGTTTTATTACAAGCTTTTAGGGGGTATTTATATGTCGAAATAAATGAGTTGGTGTATTTTATAAACTCATTCTATTTATCTTTTAAGTTACTACCGTTGACTTATCTTCTACATTTTTGTAACTGTTCAAACCTCTGTAATTATTTAAAAACCTACATTACCATGGATTAGTGTCACTTCGTTCCGGATCCGTATCTCCTTTTAGGTTGGCAAGCCTTGGATTGTGGTTGGTAATCTCGATCCGGAATGTAGTTTCGTCAACCGGTATCGAAGATGTGCCGATCTGCACGGCGCTGATCGGTCATCTCCGGCTACGTTAATCTTTTCCCGGCTTTGCCGGAAAATTCTGTGTATATCGGTGGAAAATATCTTCCAGCTGATAAACTTCTGTATGCAATGCGATAATCGGACAGCGGCGAACGGCAGCCTCGAAAAACAAGGCTTCCCGTGGATCTTTCCCTTGAGGGGAAGTTAAACGCCAGCAGTTCGGAGCCTGTTGTGAGGTGTGAGTGAACAGTTCGCTTTTACTTAGCCAGTGTGTATCGCTTCCCGGGCTGAATTCAACGCGAAGTACCATCCCTTCGTCTGCATGTGTACAGATCTCTCCGATCGGTCGGTCCGCAACGATTTTTCCCTGGTTAATGATTATTACCCGGTCACAAATCGCTTCTACCTCCTGCATAATATGGGTCGATAACAACACCGTCTTCTTTTTCCCGGTTTCTTTGATCAAATGCCTGATCTCTTCCAGTTGGTTCGGATCGAGTCCCGTCATCGGTTCGTCCAGGATCAGAATCTCGGGATCGTGCACCAAAGCTTGCGCTAATCCCACTCTCTGCCTGTATCCCTTCGATAATTGTCCTATTTTTTTTTGAATTTCCGGCTCGAGTCCGGTTCGCTCTATGATCGCATTCACCTTGGCTACAGGCCGGCCGACACGATAAAGCCGGGTCACGTGAAGCAGATATTCCCGGATATACAGATCCGGGTAGAGTGGGTTTTGTTCGGGTAAATAGCCGATAATCGCTTTGATTTTCAGCGGATTTTCACGCAGATTCATCTCCTTGATCCTTACTTCTCCCTGATAGTCGTTCAGACAGCCGGTAATGATTTTCATGGTAGTAGATTTACCGGCTCCATTAGGTCCTAGAAAACCGCATATTTCACCTTCTTCCAGCCTGAAACCGATATCGTCCAGCGCCTTTTGCCGGCCATATGCTTTACTGACATGCTCTAATATTACCGACATATTCTTTTCGATTAAACGCGACTCTGTTTTTATTTAAACCAACTGTTCACATCCTCATAATTCAGAATGTGGATGATCGTTTTGCCGTCTGCAGTGAAATTATGATGTTTACAGGCAAAAAGATTACCGGTCATTTCATTCATTTCCTCACAGCTGAGTGCCGTATTGTAACTGATTGCCGAGGCCTTTGCCAAAGCCAGTACCACCCGTTCTTTCATCTTCTCCCGGATACTGCCCTCCGTGTTTTTATAATGTTCGATCAGTTCGATCAGCACTTCCTTCGCCCGGGTATAAGATAAGTCCGGTGGGGTGGCATGTATGGCATAACCGTTTTTACCGAAAACATTTAATTCGAACCCTAAATATTCCAGGTCTGCAAGAATTTCTCCTACCAGCATAAAATCGCCTGCCGACAACTCCAGTATTTCCGGGAACAGACTCTTCTGCCCCGTTACCTTTTGCGTATTCAGGGTCGTCATATATTTTTCGAATAAGATGCGTTCGTGGGCTCTTTTCTGGTCGATCAGCATCAAACCGCTTTGTACCGGCGTAACGATATACCGGCCTTTCAGTTGGAAATAGCAATTCGTATGCGGTACCACCGGATTGATATTTTCGGTCATTTCCGGTATCGAAGTCTGAATCGATTCCTCCTTTTCCTTTAAGCCGTCGAATAAGATATCCCAGTTGGCCGGTGCTTTTTCCTGGTGAAAACTGCTTGCCGTGCGACTGGGATGTTCGAAATCCGAATCCTGTGGATTAAGCTTACTGCTGCTGTAATTGAAAGGATTATAGTTCGGATTATAGTTGATTCGCGGAACATAGGGGGCTGCTGGCTTCTCCGTAGGAATGAGTTCGATACTTCCAGCCGTATCGAAGTCCAGGGGAGGAGTGATATTGAATTTTCCCAGGGCTTCCTTGATACCTGCCAACAAGATTTGGAAAAAATCCGTCTCATTCTGGAATTTGATCTCCGTTTTCGTCGGATGTATATTGATATCGATTAAAGACGGATCCACCGTAAAATAGATGAAATAGGAGGGGATACAATCCACACCGATCAGTCCCGAATAGGCCTCCGTCACTGCTTTATGAAAAAACGGATGCTTCATAAAACGGTTATTGACGAAAAAATATTGTTCGCCATAAGTCTTTCGGGCTTGTTCCGGACTGCAAATGAAACCTTTGATATCTACCAGACCCGTGGCACAATCGATATTGATCAGTCTCGAATTGATCGACTTGCCGAAAATATTTACGATCCGCTGACGTAGTCCCGAAGGGGATAAGTTGTAGATCACATTTCCGTTGTTCGACAAACAGAAGCTGATCTCCGGATTCGTCAAAGCTACCCGCAGAAATTCATTGGTAATATTGCGCAATTCCGTCGTATCGGATTTCAGAAACTTCCGGCGGGCAGGAATATTATAAAAGAGGTTCCTGACCGAGATGTTCGTACCTTTCGGACAGCTGACAGACTCCTGATTTTTTAGTTCCGAAGCCGCGATAAAAATCGAGGTTCCCAATTCATCTTCTTCCTGCCGGGTTTTTAATTCCACTTCCGATACCGAAGCGATAGAGGGAAGGGCTTCTCCCCGGAATCCTAAGGTGTTGATACTGAATAAATCCTGTGCCGAAGCGATTTTTGAGGTTGCATGCCGTTCGAAAGCCATCCGGGCATCCATGTTCGACATGCCTTTCCCATCGTCGATCACCTGTATGATCGCTTTCCCGACATTCTTCAACACTACCTGAATATGCTTAGCTCCTGCATCGATCGCATTCTCCATTAATTCCTTGACAACAGAGGCAGGACGTTGTACGACTTCTCCTGCTGCTATCTGATTGGCTACTGAATCGGGTAAAAGATGAACGATATCCATATTGATTGATGTAGTTAAGCTAATGTGCCGTTATATGATAGGACAAAGATAATGGATATTTGTCAAAGTCCCAGAAATCGCAGGATACCGTCCGGATTCTTTACAAACACATAAAAGGCCATGATGAACAACAACGTCAGGATCATAAACAAACGCAGCGCATAATTGCTATTCAGCCCGTTACGGTTCGCCTTCCGTTTTTCATACTCCTGTCTGAATTGTCCTTTTATATTCGGGATATAAGTTTTATCGTCGTCCTTTAAGCCGAGTTCTGCTTTTACCCTGCGCTCCCGTTCTTCCCGTTCTTCTTTGGCAGGATCCCAGTAGCGGGGTTTCAGATTGAATCTTCTGTATTCCGGTTTTTTAAATATCAAAAACATAATTACTACTGATTTTCAAGGTTATGATTTAAATCGTCCGATGGGGTAGAAGCTGCCGATGGCTTCGGACGTCCGCCGAAATGTTGCCCTATCCATTTCGGTACGATAAAAACACCTACGAACAGATAAGGATAATAAGTGATCAGACGCCATACGATGGCCATAGCGATCGCTACACCGGCTCCTCCTCCTATAATAAAGGAACCCAGATATTCTTTAAATACGAATTCGGCAAAACCGCTTCCTCCCGGAGTCGGACTGATCAGCATCATGATCCACATAATCAGTTGCCGGGCAAAAATCAGAAATTGAGTCGCCCAATCCGTATCCTTCAATACAAAAAAGGCCATTAAGATCGCATTCACTACCCAATACCGTGCCGTCCATGAAAAGAAAGTGGCTCCGAAAGTCTTCAGCCAGAAAGAAAACGGCATATGACGCAATTCGTAAGAGTTACGGATGATATCCGAACCTGCTTCGTTGGCACTGTGCCGCCATTTACGTAAAAGCTTTAATTTGAAACATTTCATCAATAGATATTTCAGCCCCCGGGGATTCTTGAAAAGTCCGTAGCTCAGAATTAAAAGATACACCAGCTTGATCGAATAGCCGCCCACTGCAAACCAGATCAGGCTTTTGCTTACTCCTGAACTCACTCCCGACATCTCCCACAACCCGCTCGAATCCACACAAAGCAGAATAATCGGAAACATCAGAATAAAATAAAGCTCGTCCAGAAAAGAAGTAGCCATGACAATAGCCGAGCTGCGTCCTACTTTGATCCCCTCTTTATTGACAAAAAGAATAGCGAGACTGGTACCGCCGATCGCTGAGGGAGTTACCGCCGAGGTAAATTCCCAAAGAAAAATAATCCGGATCGACTTGATCCAGCTCAAACGATCCCCCGAAAGAACCCGGATACGGATAACGTACCCCAGATCACGGATAAACATACACATCACTGCTACGGAAAGCCAGAACACCGAGCTCCAGCCGAAAGAAATTTGCTCGAAAGCAGTGAGATCGAATTCCCGGTATAGCATATACGACACAACGCCCAGACCGATAATGACCGGGTAAATGATCTTATAGGGACTGATCTTACGGGTTAGTTTTTTATCTGATTCTTCCATAAAACGAATAATAAGAATTCGATAAAACAATAAAGTCCATAAAGTTAATGGAAAGTTTCCTGATAAGGAATACCTTCGGTCATAAACTTTATGAACTTTACAAACTTTAAGAACTCTGGAGTGGAGAGTATCGGGGTCGAACCGACGACCTCTTGCATGCCATGCAAGCGCTCTAGCCAACTGAGCTAACCCCCCATAATTTTCTTTAACGCTGCAAAAATAGAATAATTCCCCAAATCCACCAAATAATCTTCGGAATTTTCTGATAAATCAACTTCCCTTCCTTATCTTCACCTTGATCGGATAATGATCCGAAAGCGTGATATCCTCCCGGATATAACCCACCGTATATAGTGTCGGGGAATGTAAGACGTAATCGATGCGGAAAGAGGGAAACTCTCCGATGTAAGTATTGCCGATGCCCCGGCCTTTTTCAATAAAACTATCCGTTAACTTCCTGCTTAATTGCCTGTAAGTATAGGAGAGAGGAGTATCGTTGAAGTCGCCGCACAATATCACAGGATAAGGGCTTCCGTCGATATGCCGTTGAATTTCCTCCGCCTGATGTGCCCGGTTTTTGTTCGCTATCATTAAGCGTGTCGTGAGATTCTTCACCCCTTCGGGGATATCGTTACCTTTCAGCCCTGAGCTGATTTCTTTCATAAATTGCCGCTCCTTCTTGCCCAGCTTGTAGGATTCCAGGTGAACACTGTACAACCGCACCGTATCTTTTCCTAGCTTGAAATCTCCGTAAATACAAGAACTGCTGTAACCAGGGGCGAAAGTCAGGTGTCCTTTGTGCAGAATCGGGAGCCTGGAAAAAATAGCCATATCCTTCTCGATATAATAATAGGGGTAGGTATGCAATTGTTCGATTACCGTTTTCCGTCGGTCCGGATTCCCGTTCATTAGAAATTCCTGCAAGCAGATCACATCCCCGTCGAATTTATTCAGATAATTGAATAATTTTTCCCTCGTGTTTTTCTGATTACTCCAGCCATACACATCGAAATAACGGATATTGTACGACAAGAGCGACAAATCGTACGAAGCATCCCCTGTTTCGGTTTTCGCTGTCCCGTAGTAAGTCCTGAAAGTCGGATACCCGATCGCAATCACGACTACGATCTGCCAGGTCCTCCGCTTCCAACGGAAAATCCAGTACAGTAAAAGGATAAAATTGCCGATCAGAAGATAAGGATAAGCCAAACCCAGTAACGAAAAAAAGACAAAGGTATTGGGGTTGATTATAGGGGAAAGATATGCTCCTATTAACCCGAACGCAGCGATCAAACTGACGATATATACAATCTTATCCAATATTTTCAGCATAGTAGGGAAAACACTTCTGGTTTGATAAAGAACTGCTATCTGGTTTACTTACCTCCATAAAATCAGTTTTTAGCCTTGAAGAGGATTGCTTTTTCTTCCCGGGTCAGGCTTTCGTAACCCGAACGCGAGATTTTATCCAGAATCTCGTTGATCCGTTCTTGCTCGTTCTTCTTATGGGCATTGTATTCCCGGTCGTTCATTTCCGAGACATGCTTCTTATACCTCACCCTCATCTTCTTCTTCCGCTGGAAGAGCCGTCCGATCCCTTCGAAAAAATTCACGATTCCTGAAGCAAAGTCCCGGTTTCTTCTCACTCCCACGATAAAGAACCACCCGAACAGGGCTCCGCCTAAATGGGCGATATGTCCCCCCGCATTTCCCGAAGATATACTCATAATATCGATCAGGGCGGTAAACAACGCCAGATAAACCAGTTTCACCGGTCCGAGCAGGAAAATATAGACCTTATGTTGCGGCAGATAAGTACATACCGCAAAGACGATTGCCATCACAGAAGCCGACGAACCGATAGCCCACGAGGTCAGCCGTAGCGCCGGGCGGGGGAAAGGACTGATTTGAGGCTCACTGAAATAAGGGAAAATATTATAGGCCGCAATATACAGCAAACCTCCGAATAGGCCACCCAAAAGATAGACACCTGTTAATTTACGTTCCGTAAAGTAATTCAGGAAAAAACTCCCGAACCAATAAAGCCATAACATATTGAACAACAGATGTAAAAAATCGAACTGAGTAAACATATAGGTGAAGATCGTCCACGGACGGCTCAATAAATACTCCGGATCTGCCGGCACGCCGATCCATTCCAGCAATGTCGGATAAAATTCTTCTCCTTTCCCCAACAACAACATCATGATATATATCAACTTCAAAGCAAGAAAAATCCCGCAATTGATATAAATCAGACGGGTGAGAGAAGAACCCTTCCGGAAAGAATTTTTGATCCCTTCCCGGATTCCTTCTGAAAAATTTCCGCCGTAATTGTTGTAATACATCATCTCTTAATAGAACCTTCGCCTGTTTTTACTCCAGTATTTGACCATAAAGAAACCGAACAACATCCCTCCCAGATGAGCGAAATGGGCTACATTGTCCGTTGCGCTATTCTGCATGCCCAGGAAAAGCTCCAGCAGACCGTATCCCAATACAAAATACTTTGCTTTGATCGGAATAGGTATAAACATCAGATACAATTCCGTATTCGGAAACAGCATTCCGAATGCCAGCAAGATACCGAATATCGCTCCCGAAGCCCCGATCATCGGGACATTTACTTTCAGTTCTACGATCTGACGGAAGAGTTGTTTCCCTGCTACAATGTATTGTTGCGAATCCGGATTGTTGGTCCAATTATCCACCACCTCCCACACCCACTGGGCCGGATGGCCTAGCTGACGCTCCACAAGCTGCGCTAAAAGCGCAGGAGAAGGCGCATTCTGGAAGGCATAATATTGCTCCATCAGCCGGTGGATTTCCAACCAGCCGACCGCACTATTCAGCAAGCCCGCTCCGATACCGCAGACAAAATAGAAAATCAGAAAACGCTGCGTTCCCCATACCGATTCCAGTATCCGGCCGAACATAAAAAGAGCGAACATATTGAAAAACAAATGCCCGAAAGACCCGTGCATAAACATATGTGTAACATATTGCCATGGGCGCCAAAAGACAGATTGCGGCAAATGAAGTCCTAATAGATGGGCTGTATCCACATGCATCCGGCTATCGATAAACATACTCAGAAAGTACATCACGATGTTCAGAATCAATAAAATTTTGACAGCAGGGGTAATACCGGTAAAAGGACGATAGTTTTGCATCATTGTTCAGTTTTGGATTGTGAATGCTGATCGGTTCGTGGCTTGGGCCTTTGTATAGGTCTCGAATCTCTGCGCTGATCCTGTCTCGGGCCGTTACGGAAAGGCCGTTGTCCTCCCCGTTCTCCGTTTCTTTCATTTTTTTCGTTACGGGGAGTGTTAGAGTTTCCATTTTCACGATTATTATTATTTCGTTGCCTGGAATGACGCTTCTTCTGCTTCTTTTCGTCGAAACGGTTCAGGCTTTCTTCTCCCACGCCGTCCGTATATTTTATATCTGTCGGGGTATTTCCGCTTTCTTCTACCGCTTTTGGAGGAATAATTCCTTTCCGGTTCATCGCGATGATTTCCTTTACCCGTTTTACCGGAATCTGGATAAAAATACCCTTCCCTTCTTTATCCGTACTATAAGACGTCATCTGACCGAAGATATCCGTTTTTTGATGGTAAAGCAAACCCTCTCCCGTATTTAAAGTAATATTGGTCGAAGGGAAGTCTTTCTGCGCATCGACGTACGCATCCACTTCATAGTTCAGACAACATTTCAGTTTCCCGCACTGTCCGGCCAGCTTCTGAGGATTCAGCGAAATATCCTGATAGCGGGCGGCTGAGGTCGACACCGAAATAAAATTGGTGATAAAAGTCGAACAGCATAATTTGCGTCCGCAGGGACCGATACCCCCGATTCTGCCTGCTTCCTGACGTGTCCCGATCTGTTTCATTTCGATACGGATATGGAAAGTCTCCGCCAACACCTTGATCAGCGTCCGGAAATCCACCCGGTCGTCTGCGATATAATAAAATATAGCTTTTGTTTTATCTCCCTGATACTCCACATCACCGATCTTCATATTCAGTTTCAGGTCGGCTGCGATTTTCCGCGAACGGATCATCGTATCGTGCTCTAAAGCAATGGCTTGTTGCCATTTCTCGATGTCGTGGGGTTTGGCCTTCCGGTATACCTTCTTCAGCGGATTCCGCTCGAGATCCACCCGTTTGATCCGGATTTGTTCCTTTACCAGTTCACCCGATAAAGATACCACCCCGATATCGTGTCCCAAGGCTGCTTCGACCGCCACGATATCTCCTGCTTTTAAAGCTAGTTTCGACGGATTGCTGTAAAACCCTTTCCGTGTATTTTTAAACCTTACTTCTACGATCTCCGGGGCACAATCCGTCGCAGGCAGATCTTCCAGCCAGTCGTATACCGTCAATTTCCCCGCTAGCAAACGATGGTCGATTACCGGTACATCCCGCCGCGGATGCTTCGTATGAAGTTCCTGAATTTCCTCTTCTTCCTCTTCTTTTTTCGGGACTGTAAATTCCCCGGCTTCGATAATTTCTATCTCTTCCGTCTCTTCGATCTCTACGGCTTCCTCCGTCGGTTCTCCCGGTTGTTCACGGGGCTCCCCGGTCGAAGGCCCCGATTGCTCAGGCGTCGCTTTGCCGTTTACTTTTTCTTGCCCGGGCGAAACGAATTCTTCTTCCTGGCTTATATTTTCGTTATTGTGTATATCGTTCATAAATTGATTTTTTCATTATATATTATTGTACGTGAAAACAGTTTCAATTGGGTCTGATATTTTGCATGACTTTTATGCAGAGATCCGTAAAAATGATTTTTGCATTTCCGTTCCGGCTGATGTCGCTATAAGCACGCTCGAACTCGTTGCTCAATGGAATGACATTTCCTTCATGTACATAAGGGGCAAAGCGTTGTGAGAAATTTTTTTCCCGTTCCGTCATATAATTCAGTTGCTCCAAACCGAAATTCCGGACAAAATTTTCCCGGATCATCCGTGAGGCATGCGCTAAGAAATTCTTTTGCCTTTCTCTTCCAAGGCTGCATATTTCATTGACCCATTCATTTACCGGAAGCATTTTTCTTTCCCAGCACAGCCGCATGAGGCTGATAAATTTTTCCTGGTTGTAAATTTGCTCTTCTGTTTCGTCCAGCAACCGCAGGGCTTTATACCAGTTCCCCGAAGCCACATGGGCATATTCTTCCGCTTTTTGTGCAGCGATTCCTTTTTCAGCTATCAGCTGTCGTTGTATTTGCTCCTGATGCAGGGGAGGAATGTGAATACGCTGCAAACGCGATTGTATCGTATTGATGATCTGTTCCGGATGCTCCGAAACCATCAGAAACAATGTCTTGTCGAACGGCTCCTCGATGATCTTTAACAGTTTGTTCGAGCATTCCGGATTCATCTTTTCCGGCAACCACATCACCAGAATCTTATAATCCGATTCGAATGATTTCAGGTTCAGCTTACGGAGAATATTGGCACTTTCTTCGGTATATATCGCGGCTTGTGCATTATCCTCTACTCCCATTTCCGTATACCATTCTTCCAGACCGAAATAATTCGTCCGCGTCAGCAGACGCCGCCATTCGTTGATATATTCATCACTGACCGGGCTTTTTGTTTTCCGGACAACCGGAAATACAAAGTGCAGATCCGGATGGATGTATTTCTGTATTTTCTTACACGAAGGGCATTCTCCGCAGGCATCTTCTTTTTTATCACCTGTGCAAAAGACATATTGGGCGAATGCCAAAGCCAAAGCCAGAGAACCGTATCCCGTTTCTCCGGCAAATAGTTGGGCATGACTGATCCGCCCTGTCCGGAGAGAGGTGATCAGTCTTTGCTTGATATCTTCATGTCCGATTACATCCTTAAACACTTGTATGAATTTAGGGGTAAATCATTGATTCAGTTTAATGCCTAATTCCTTGAATTGCTCGGCCGAAATCTCCGACGGAGAATCGATCATCACATCCCGGCCCGAATTGTTTTTCGGGAAAGCGATGGTGTCTCGAATGCTGTCCAGGCCTGCAAACATAGAAACCAAACGGTCGAAACCGAAGGCGATACCACCATGAGGAGGAGCGCCGTATTTGAAAGCATTCAACAGGAAACCGAATTGTTTTTCAGCTTGCTCCGGGGTAAATCCCAGGCATTTGAACATCCGTTGCTGCAATGCTGTATCATGGATCCGGATAGAACCTCCCCCTACTTCCACGCCGTTGATCACCATGTCGTAGGCATTCGCTCTCACATCTCCCGGCCGTGTTTCCATCAAATCGATATCCTCTGGATTCGGAGAGGTGAACGGATGGTGCATCGCATAAAAACGTTGTGTCTCTTCATCCCATTCCAACAACGGAAAGTCGACGATCCATAACGGTTTGAATACATTTTTATCTCTCAATCCCAGCCGGTTTCCCATTTCCAGACGAAGCTCACACAACTGGGGTAAAGTTTTGTTTTTCGCTCCGCATAAGATTAGGAGCAGATCGCCCGGTTGAGCTTGGCAGGTGTCTAGCCATACTTTCAGCTCTTCGGCCGTATAGAATTTATCTACCGACGATTTTATGCTGCCGTCTTCATTGTATTTGACATACACCAATCCTTTCGCTCCTACCTGCGGACGCTTCACGAAATCGGTCAGCTCGTCCAGCTGCTTACGGGTATACGAAGCACAACCCGGGACACAAATCCCTCCGATATATTCTGCACTGTTGAATACTGCAAAGTCCTTGGTTCGGGCCAGACGGGTCAGGTCTGCGAATTTCATACCGAAACGGATATCCGGTTTGTCACAACCATATTGCTCCATCGCTTCATGCCACGTCATCCGCGGAAATGCCGGGATATCGATACCTCTGATTTCTTTAAAAAGATGGCGGATCATATCTTCGAAAATACCGAGCACATCTTCCCGTTCTACAAACGACATTTCACAGTCGATCTGAGTGAATTCAGGTTGACGGTCTGCCCGAAGGTCCTCGTCCCGGAAACATTTCACAATCTGATAGTATCGGTCGAAACCGGCGACCATCAACAGTTGTTTGAAAGTCTGCGGGCTTTGCGGTAATGCATAAAACTGTCCCTGATTCATCCGCGAAGGCACCACAAAATCACGGGCTCCTTCGGGAGTACTCTTGATCAATACCGGCGTCTCTACCTCCATAAATTGCTTGCCATCCAGAAAATTACGTACCAAATGCGCCATCCGGTGACGCAATTCCAGGTTCCTGCGCACCATTTGCCGGCGTAAATCGAGATAACGGTATTTCATCCGGATCTCGTCACCCCCGTCCGTATTGTCTTCGATAGTAAAAGGAGGTATCTCCGAACGGCTCAGAATCTTTACCGTATCTAAGATAATTTCGATCTCTCCTGTAGGTATTTTATTGTTTTTACTGGCTCTCTCCACCACCTTACCTTGAATTTGAATCACAAATTCCCGTCCTAACTGTGCCACTTGTTTTTTTATCTCTTCAGAAGCAGATTCTTCTGCCACCAATTGGGTAATTCCGTATCTGTCGCGGAGATCGATAAATGTCATGGCTCCCAGGTTTCTGATTTTCTGAACCCAGCCACTCAAACAGACATTCTCGTTTACATTTTCAATCCGAAGTGCTCCGCATGTGTGTGTTCTGTACATTATATTTTGTTTTTATAAAGTGATATATTAACAAGGGGGTATAAGAACCCTATTTACCAATTGGCGAAAATACTAAGAATTTATCAAATAATAGAAAATGAAAGGGAAAAATGCTCCCGATAAATTCGTATCTTTGAAACCCGTTTAAATCGGATTTGCCATGAACTATATTGACATTGTTATTCTCTTGTTTTTACTATACGGCGCTTTCCGTGGATTCTCGAAAGGATTGATTATCGAGGTCGCCACTTTAGCCGGGCTGATATTGGGGGTTTTCATTGCCATACGCTACAGCCCTTTTACCGAAGGGATATTGAAAGACTTCCTGAATATCACGTCCCGTTACTTGTCTTATATCGCTTTGGCCGTTACCTTCCTGTTGGTTGTGATTGCAGTCTATTTGCTGGGGAAGATGTTGACCAGACTGGTCGATATTATTTCGTTGGGGTTGGTCAATAAACTGCTTGGCACCCTCCTCGGTATCGCAAAATATTTCATTATGGTTTGTGTACTTTTAATGATTGTCGATGCTTTGAACGATAAATTCCATTTTATCAGCGAAGAAACCAGGGAGAACAGTTTGTTATTCGATCCTTTTCTTAACTTTGCACAACAGATGTACAACACGATCCGCTTTTGAAACGATATAAAATAGAATACGATGAATTTTGTTGATGAATTAAAATGGAGAGGCATGATTCATGATATCATGCCGGGAACAGAAGAACTATTGGCTAAAGGACAAACTACGGCATACGTAGGTATCGACCCGACTGCCGATTCTCTGCATGTCGGACATCTGGTCTCTGTGATGATGATGAAACACTTTCAGATGGCCGGGCACAAACCGATTTTTATTATCGGTGGAGCTACCGGTATGATCGGCGATCCTAGTGGCAAATCACAGGAAAGAAACTTATTGGACGAAGAGACTATCCGTAAAAATATGGCCGGGATCAAAGCTCAGTTATCCCGGTTTATCGATTTCAACTCCACTGCTTCCAATGCTGCTATTATGCTGAATAACTACGATTGGATGAAACAATTCTCATTTCTGGATTTCATCCGTGAAATCGGTAAGCATATTACCGTCAACTATATGATGGCTAAAGATTCCGTAAAAAAACGCCTCAGTAGCGAGTCGGCCCAGGGTATGTCGTTTACAGAATTCACCTATCAGCTGGTGCAGGGATACGATTTCCTTCATCTGCGTAAAAACTACGGTTGTATGTTGCAGATGGGAGGTTCCGACCAATGGGGAAATATTACTACCGGAGGCGAATTGATCCGTCGTAAAGAAGGGCTCGACGCTTATGGCTTGACCTGGCCGCTGATGACCAAGAGTGATGGAAAAAAATTCGGGAAAACCGAATCGGGGAATATCTGGTTAGATCCCGAACGTACTTCCCCTTATAAATTTTATCAGTTCTGGTTGAATACCACCGATGAAGATGCCGCACGTTATGTCAAAATCTTCACCATCCTGCCTCCCGCTCGGATCGATGCTTTGATCGCTGAACACCGGGAAGCTCCGCACCTCAGGAAATTACAGAAAACCCTGGCAAAAGAAATTACTTGCCTGATCCATGGGGAAGAAGCTTACAACCTGGCCCTGGAAGCCTCCCAAATCCTCTTTGGGAATGCAACCTCCGAGACCTTGAGGAAAATCGATGAAAATACTTTCCTGTCCGTATTCGAAGGGGTTCCCCAATACGAAATTGCGGCGGCCGATTTAAAAGCAGGTATCTCCATTGTCGACTTCTTAGCCGATAAAACAGCCATCATGTCTTCCAAAGGAGAAGCCCGCAGAGCTTTGAAATCCAATGCTATCGGTATCAATAAAGAAAAAGTACAGGGTGAAGAAACCATCATCGGTGAATCTCACCTCATCGACGGAAAATATATCCTCGCCCAAAGTGGCAAAAAGAATTATTTTCTCGTAATCGTTAAATAACGGCTCCATAAAATACAAGGCTACAAAAAAGTTTATTCTTTTTTGTAGCCTTGTATTCTTTAGGCAGTTATATACATGTTTATACTTATAAACTTACATTTTGGGTAAATTATGTATATAAACACCTTTTTTATTTCAACTCTCCCCCCAACTCATCAACTCAGTAACTCATCAACTCAGTAACTCAATAACTCAGTAACTCCCTATCTGAAATGCAATCGGAAGCGTATAAGCCACCCTCACCGCTTTGCCTCTTTGTTTACCGGGTTTCCATTTCGGCATCACCGACACCACTCTCACCGCTTCCTTATCCAAAGAAGCATCTACTCCGCGCACCACTTTGATATTGCTCACACTGCCGTCTTTTTCAACCACAAACTGAACGAACACTTTCCCCTGTACCCCGTTCTCAAGAGCAATTTGAGGATACTTCACATGCTTTGAGAGCCATTTTTGTATATTCTCCGGAAATACCGGCATATCCTCGCTCGGCACGAAAGCGATTACTTCGTCTGTGTCGTATTCCTCATCGTAATTCAAATTGTTCAGGTCGAAAGATTCTTTATTATTACTTTCGTCATCTGCATCGATGATATCCAGATCGTCCGGCAAAGGATCTGTTTCATCCACAATTTCCAGTAAATCGAAAGGCTTCGGGGCTGGGGGAGGAGGTGGGGTAATCTGATGCATCATGGTGATCGGTACCATCTCGATTTCGGTCGGGATTTCAGATACCGTGACGAAATCAGCGGGTTGACGCCCGGAAACTTTCCATTCGAATGCGAATAGAATAGTACCCAGGGCAAGCATAAGACCTATTTCCAAAAAAATATTTTTTTTGTTTTCAAGGTCTGCCTGAGGTGATTTTTTTACTTCCATAATCTTTCATTTTAATGTTTCCAGACTTTTCCGGTTCATTAAAAATAAAAGAATATGTTAAAAAAACAAAATTATAAATGATTGATTTTAAGTATTTGTTAATATTAAAACGTTTTCATTGAGATGTTGTCTTAATATTAACAAATAGTAAAGAAACCTACTCCTCTGTTTCCGGATTGTTTTCGGTATAATCCTGGTATAAAAAGTCATTATAGGGGAATCGTGCCGAATGGATCTCTTTGACGATATCGTAAAGCTTTTCTTTCAGTTCTTCTATATTCTCCTTTTTAACGGCCGATATATATACGGTTTCACTTCCCTGTCGCGACATCCACATTTGTTTCAGGTCGTTCAGACTATAGTTTTCTCTGGTCACAGGGGTTAAATCGTCTTCCTCCTTCTGTACATAATGAAAAGCGTCGATTTTATTGAAAATGATAATCGTCGGTTTGGGTTCTTTGATCAATTCTGCCAGAGTAGCATTGACCACCTTCATCTGATCTTCGAATTGCGGATGGGAGATATCCACGACATGAAGAATAACGTCTGCCTCGCGCACTTCGTCCAACGTAGATTTGAACGATTCCACCAGGTGATGGGGTAATTTACGAATAAAACCTACCGTGTCCGCCAGCAAAAACGGCACATTTTTAATCGCAATTTTCCGCACGGTCGTATCTAGTGTAGCAAACAATTTGTTTTCTGCAAATACATCCGATTTACTCAGCAGGTTCATCAACGTCGATTTTCCGACATTCGTATAACCTACCAAAGCGACACGCACCAGTTTACCCCGGTTTTTCCGTTGAATGACCTTTTGTTTGTCGATCTTGGTTAGTTCATTTTTCAAACGGCTGATTTTATCCCGGATGATCCGGCGGTCGGTCTCGATTTCCGTTTCTCCCGGTCCTCTTAATCCGATACCTCCTTTTTGTCTCTCCAGATGTGTCCACATTCCGGTCAGACGCGGAAGTAAATACTGGTATTGAGCCAGTTCCACCTGGGTTTTGGCATGTGCCGTACGTGCCCGGCTGGCAAAAATGTCCAGAATCAGGTTCGTCCGGTCCAGCACTTTGATTCCCGGAAAGACAGATTCTATATTTCGTAACTGTGTCGGGCTCAATTCATCGTCGAAAATAACCATATCTACCGGGTTTTCTTCGGTGTAAGCTTTGATTTCTTCCAGTTTCCCTTTGCCGATAAAAGTGGCATGTACCGGTTTATCTAAATTCTGTGTGAAAATTTTTACCGTTTCTGCTCCCGCTGTCTCTGCCAGAAATGACAATTCGTCGAGATATTCGGTCATCTGCTCGTAGGTGATCCCTTCCGATTGAAGGGCTACTCCTACTAATATCGCTTTCTCTGCTTCCTGATCCGTATAATACATATAAAATAATAAAATTTGAAGGCTGCTGCAATAACGTAAAACAGAGGCCTGCTGTTTCGGCATTCACCTTTTTCATGACAAAAGAAAGGGCTGACAAAAGATGACAGCCCTTTATAAATTTGATCGATAATCTGCTAATTGTTCGATAACTGGAAGTTGATCGGCAGAGTGTAGGCTACACGTACAGGTTTACCTCTCTGCTTTCCTGGTTTCCATTTCGGCATCGACTGCACAACACGTACAGCTTCCTTATCCAAAGAGGCATCTACTCCTCTCGCTACTTTTACGTCGGTAATAGAACCGTCTCTCTCGATCACGAACTGAATGAAAACTTTCCCCTGAATACCGTTTTCCATGGCCAGAACCGGATATTTTACATTCTTCGCAATCCATTTCGATACATTACCACCCGGGAAACTCGGCATATCTTCAACTACCTGGAAAATCTCTGACTCTCCGGTATTCTCTTCACCATATTCTCCAAAATCGGCGACATTTTCTATCACCTGGTTCTCCGATTGGTCTTCTGCGTCTAAAATTTCAAGATCATCGTCGATATTGGTGTCATCCTCTACAATATCGATCAAGTCCGTCAATTTCGGGGCTGGAGGAGGGGGTGGTGGAGGTTTTAGCATTTGTTGCGTAATCGGAATAATCTCATCTTCTATCTGTTCTTCAGCGGGAGTCTGAAATGGAGTTACTTGTTCGGTGGAAGATTTCCATTCAAAAGCAAATAACAGCACCGCTAAAGCCAGAGTAAGTCCGATCTCGAAGAAAACGCCTTTCTTCCCTTCCAGATCTGCTTTCGGTGACTTTTTAATTTCCATGATATTAAATTAATGTATTTATGTTGTCTTTTTTCTAGGGGGTAAAAGTAAAGAAAATCGGATTAAATACCAATATTTCAAACGTTTTTTTTGAATGAAACGTTAAATTTTCAAGGAACTGTTTTGTCAAATCTTAAGGATTTTAACAATTTTACGATTTTTTTTCTCCAAGCTTATCGTATTTTTGTAATCTTTATTTCAACCGACATGCTTAAAATTTATTATTTACGGATTTCCGATTTTCAGCATCTCTCCGAAGATGAACTGTTTCCGTTAGTAGGTGAAGACACGGTCCGGAAAGTAACCGGATACAAAAATCCCGGAGTCAGGCGTACAAAATTATTGGGTGAGGGGATGATTCGGCGGTTATTGTTCCGTTTGTGGGGACTGCACAAAGAAGATTACCTCATCCGTATAGGTGAACATGGTAAACCATTGGTGGAGAGCCGGTTTTCGGTTTGGTATAATTTATCGCATTCCGGTGATTATATCGTGGCGGCTTTTTCGCATCTCGAAGTCGGAATCGATATCGAGCAAAAAAGGAAAGCCCGCATGGAAGTGGCCCGGCGTTTTTTCCATCCTGCAGAAATTCAGTGCCTGCAAAATCTTGCCGGAGATGCGCAGGATGAACTGTTTTTCCGTTATTGGTCCGTGAAAGAAAGTTTTTTAAAATACACCGGTAGCGGCTTATCCTCCCCCTTGTCCGGTTTCGAAGTCCGCTTCGACGATCATCGGCCCCGCATATTTCAGTCAGAAAACCTTCGAAATCTCTCTATCTCTGCCTGTCCGGTCGATCCCGCATACAAATGCTTCGTTTGTGCAGAGACTACCGAAGAACCCGGGATCTTTCCATTCCTCGTCCCGGATCTCTTCCTGCCGGATGAATAACCGTTGTTATTCGCTTCCTTCCGTTTAAAGTCCTTTTTTACACAGATATTCGGCAATCTGTACTGCATTCAGAGCGGCGCCTTTTTTGATTTGGTCACCTACTAACCAGAAAGTCAATCCTTTTTCGTCCGCCAGGTCTTTGCGGATACGGCCTACATACACCGGATCTTTGCCTGATAAGAAAAGAGGCATCGGATAATCCTGTTCTGCCGGATTGTCTTGCAATACCAGACCTTCGGCACGGGAAAAAGCTTCCCGGACTTCCTCTACCGAGAGCGGGCGTTCTGTTTCGATCCAGATACTTTCCGAATGGGCCCGTAAGGCCGGTACTCTCACACAAGTAGAGCTTACCCGGATATCCGAATGCATGATTTTCCGTGTCTCGTTGAACATTTTCATTTCCTCTTTGGTATAGCCGTTATCCGTGAAAACGTCTACCTGAGGAATCAGGTTAAAAGCCAGTTGATAGGCGAATTTCTCCACCGTAGGTGTTTCCCCTGCCAGGATTTGCCGGTACTGATTATACAGTTCGTCCATAGCTGCTGCGCCTGCGCCGCTCGCTGCCTGATAGGTCGATACACGGGCCCGGGTGATGTGGCTCAATGGTTCGATGGCTTTTAAGGCAACCACCAGCAGGATAGTCGTACAGTTCGGATTCGCGATGATGCCACGGGGACGGTCGAGAGCATCTTCCGGGTTGACCTCCGGTACCACCAAAGGTACCTCTTCGTCCATTCTGAAAGCACTCGAATTATCGATCATTACAGCCCCGTATTTGGTGATCGTTTCGGCAAATTCTTTCGAAGTACCGCCTCCGGCCGAAACGAAAGCTATGTCGATGTCCTTAAAGTCGTCGTTGTGTTGTAAAAGTTTTACAGTCAGCGGCTGACCACGAAACAGGTATTGGGTGCCGGCGCTCCGTTTCGAACCGAATAACACCAACTCATCCATAGGAAAATTTCTTTCTTCCAATACGCGCAGAAACTCTTGTCCTACTGCTCCACTTGCCCCGACGATAGCTATTTTCATATTTTCAGGTTTTAAAAATGTATGATTATTGGATTGCAAAATTAATGTTTTGATGATCTCTAAAAAATATCCCGGTCGTTTTTTTCATCAAACATACTGTGTGTTTAATTTTAAACATCGGCTTTCCCGATAAACCTGTGTTTCCTCGGAGATTCCGGTTGTTAGCGTTTACCGGTGGTCCAGATGATTTTTTTCGATCATAGCTTTATCTTGCTTCTTCAAGCCCGAATTATACCAGAAAATAGGTTGATCGTGATCGGTCAGATACATCCTTCGCCGGGCTTTATAATCAGGGCTGATCAGTGAGTAACCGGTATTCAGTAATGGGGTCGTGATAGAGGCCATGTCCAGCATCGTGTGAAAAGCCACGATTGTAGATACCGGTTGTGTCTGGTTGGCGAGTGCCGTTGCATATCGTTCCGGGAATTCCTGCCGGTACTGATCGGAAAACCATAAGAATAGTGGTATGTGCAATTGATAATACGTCGGATGGGGCGAAGCATGCAGGAAGCGTTTCCGGTCGTCGTCCAACAAATCTTCCCCGTGGTCCGGGCTATAGTAAAGTGCTGTCGTATGATTCGTCGAATCCAGAATCTGGATCAGATGGTGCAGAAAATAGTCCGTATAACGGATGCTGTTATCATATGCGTTGATCAGTTGTTGCCGGTTTTTCACCTCCACTTCTGTCGCTTCGTCCGGGGTAAAATGGGCGAACTCCCTCGGATAACGTTCAAAATAGTTGAAATGTGAACCATAGGTGTGCAACACAAAAAATAAGTTATCCGGTAATGAATCGATATAATGCTGCACCAACGGAAGCATGGCATCGTCGTAGTTATTGACGGTATAGATCCCTCCTGCCGATGCCGGGCGGATATTGTGGTGGAAATCCGCTTCTGCTGCAAAATAGTCGGTAAAAGTACGGTTAGGCGTCTGATTCGAGAGGAAAATCGTTTTGAACCCTGCTTCTTTAAAGGCTTCGACAATACTTTTTTGCCCATAGATGTCTTCGAAATGCTCGGCATTGGCGGCGGATAAAATCAGGGGAACACTTTTATGTGTAGCATTTGCCTGTGTAATGGCATCTTTATATAAAGCCAGGCCCTGAATCTGGGATAACAGGGGGTTCGTTTCCCGTTCATATCCCCAAAGGCTCCAGTTCACCGCCCGGCTGGCTTCTCCTACTACCAACACATAAATCTCCCTATCCGCCGATTTTACACTTTTATGGGCCTGGAAAGTGAAGTCTTTCGACGTGAGAGGATAAATCATACTCCGTTGCCATTTTTTCACGGCAAAACGAAGATTATAATAGATATTCACCGGGAATACGTCGTATTGCAATTTATAGCTTCCCGTATTCCTGTTCGTAGCCGTGAAGGTCAAACCGTACGAAACCAGCCCGATAATCAACCCGGTACAAGCCATCTTTTTCCGGAACACAGGCGTCAGATGCACCCTCTTTTTACAACCGATAGCTGCAATCACAATCGTAGGGATATAGATCACACAAACCAGGATGATCGCCGGCCACAGATTATTCAGCAATTCACTGGCTTCCGTCACGTTGGTCGTCGCCAGGTTCAGAAACATATCGACAGCGATCACCGATTCGCCGAACAGGTAGAATAAAACGATCTGAAAAGCATTGAAGATCAATTGCGGGATCAATATCAGCTGCATCAATCCGATATTTTTCAACCACGAGAATACAAAAAGATACATTCCCAACGGAAAAGTGACCAGGATCACCTTTCCCATAAAAGAATAAGGTTCTGTAAATACCAGCAAAATACAGGGAATCAGGTTGACGATAACGAAGAAACGGAATAACTGACGTGCATCGGTCAGAAAACGTCGGAATAACAGATTTATTTGATGTAACATAGTCATTGTTTAAAAAGCTTCGTCGATATTAAAATAAAAAGCACTTTGCCCTTTTCCGAATCCATAATCCAACCGGACATTTACCCGTTTCTTGAATTCCCACCGGTAGCCGATGCCGTAAGTAGGCAGCGTTTCCTTCCATTTGAAGTACTTGAATTTCGGAAACACATTTCCTGCACCTCCCCAAAGGGCGATTCCATGCCGGTTGTAGATATGTTGTCTTAGTTCTACCTGAGTTTGTATCAGGTCGTTGTCCCGGTATTGTCCTTCATAATAGCCTCTCATCTGATAAGAACCTCCCAATAGGGCGACCATACTCCAGGGGGTATTACCGTAATTGAATGTCCCCTGCAAATCGGATGCCAGAATGGCTCCTTTCCACAACTTATTGTATTGCCTGAAGAATACTTCTGTCCGTTTGAATTTGTTTCCCCAGAAATCCGGGAAAAAGAGCTGGTCGATTCTGGCATAAGTTCCCCGGTATGGATTAGGAAGAAAATCCCTCGAATCATAAGTCAGAAACAGACCGAATCCTTGTGTGGCGATATTTGCTTTTTCACCGTCCAGAAAACCGGGGTCTTTAAAATCTTTACCGTTGACATGCCTGAAAAGTCCCGTCACCCCCAGATAGGTGTTGGGAAACAGACGGCGTGAGAAATCCACCCGGATTTGTTTCTCCAGGCGTTTGTAAGTCGTGTAATGATCCTTCTGATTTCCGTTTGTATAACCGATACCCCAGTATTTACTCGGAAAAGAAAAGAAGTAAAAATTGATCCCGAGCCTGTATTTGTCTTCTTTAAAAATGGTCGTCCCCCGGATGCCTAACAGATAAAAACCGGTGGTGGTTACGTCCCCGTAAAAAGAAATGTTGGAAGGCGGAAGGGTCAGATGCTCCCGGTCTACCCGGTACAGTCCCGAAGCTACCAGACCTAGTCCCAATTTGGTGTCGCTCGAAAAATGCGGTCCGCCGATAACCGAGAAATCGAATCGTTTGGTTTCTTTCTCCTGGTTTGCTTCTGTGAAATAGCGGTATACATTTTTATACATCCTTTTGAAAAAGGCAGGACGTGACTCCAGGCTATCCACAGATAATGTGTCTGTAGTTGGGGTATTTCCATGGCTTATCGAGTAAGACAAGAGGAAGAATAAGATGAGGAGTACGCATTTTTGCATGCTTTTCTTTTTATTGACTTTATTTTCAAATGTTTAATGCACTTTTTTTCGTCCTGTACAAACCATTTTCGTACAAACTGTAAAACATTTACGCAAGAATGATGCCAAGGTTCAATAAATGAAAATGAATTTGAGATGAAAAAGATTTTTATTCTATGTTTAGGAATAGGACTCCTCTTCTCGTACCGAGGGTTCGGACAAGTGGGAGAAAAAGTTTTTTCTGTAAATATCCTGAATATGAATAATGACACTGTTGCTTTGCCGATGTTGGGACAGAAAAATTTGCTGATATTTTATGCTGATCCTTCACATCCTGGACAGAACAAAACCTTCCGCGATTATTTCAAGACTCATCCGGTGTCAGGGCTGGAAATTACATCTTATGGTATTGTCAATTTAGCTGCCGCTCCGATGCTTCCGAATGCTTTGATTAAGAGAATGGCTTTGAAAGAGGTAAAAGGAACGGATGGAAAAATTTATTTTGATCCGGATGGGATTTTAGCTACGGCTTGGAAATTACCAGGAGCGAATAATAATTTTACAGTGATCTTTATTAATAAGAATCAGGTAATTGAGTTTTATAAAGCTGGCCAGTTGACACCTGAAGAACAAGAACAGGTGATTGCTTTAGTACGAAAATATAGTAATTAGTTTTACTTTTTGATATCTGATTCGTACCCTTATTTTGTATATTTTGTAATTTTACGTTTGTTTTTTTTATATTTGTGCAATTATCATTATTTGTACAACTATCATTTTCGACGTAAGTGAGTATACAGAGTGATACATATCTTTTGAAATCGGGCGATACTGCGGCTTTTGAACGGGTATTCCAATATTACTCCCGAAGTATGTTTTATGTGGCGATGGGGTTAGTCGAGGACCGGCAAATTGCCGAGGATGCTGTACAGGAGAGTTTTATAAATTTATGGGCTCATCGGGAACAGATTAATCCGGATTATGACCTTCAATATTACCTGAATCAATCTGTCCGGAATTATATTTATAAGTATTTCCGGCATTGCCGGGTCAGGGAGAAGCATGCAGAAGCTTTGATCCGGGAGTATAAATTTTGGGCAGATTACAAATCCGAAGATTTGGCCGAGAAGGTAGAAAATGTCCGGGAATTACTTCTCTCTTTACCGGAAAACTGCCGGAAAATTTTTGTCATGGCTGTTATTGAGGGGACTGGTTATGCAGAAACCGCATCGAAACTGAATGTGTCAGTTAATACAGTCAAGTCACAGGTCAAAATTGCTTACCGTAAATTGAAGGGGATGTGGGGTATATCTGAAAATGAATTGCTTTTGTTTCTAATTTTTATTTATTTGAAAAAATTTTAATAATCTTTTCACCCTTTTAAATGTCTTAGGGTTATTAAAGACAAATTGATTTCGATCGACTGTTTTTAATACTATAGTTTTGGAAGGATGAAGGAGATTTTTACGAAAATATGGAAATTTCTTTGGGAAAGAACCGGAAGAAAAGAGCTGGATTCAGACGAAATCTGGTTGTTGGAGCGGATGGATCGTATTGCAGCTATTGAAGAACCGGATTATGACCGGATGTGGGAACGGATTCGCCGGAAAACGATTTGTAAAAACTCACCACGGGTAAAACTCTGGCGGGGAGTGGCTGCGGTGGCATTGCCTATGGCTGTCATTTGTACAGCAGTTTATTTTTTCCGGGAAAAAACGCAACAACCGTCCGGGCAATTTCTAGTGGAAAACCAGAAGGAGACTTCTTCCCGAATCAGTCTGACTTTGGGTAATGGAAAGGTGCTGAAGATTCCGAAAGATTCTGTCGGGGAGGTTTTGAAGACCGGACAGGTTGCTGTGCATCAGGATTCTTTGAAAGGGATTGTGTATGTTGTTTCCGGAAAAGAAGACGAAAAATTACATTATCATACGATAGAGATACCGGTAGGGGCTGATTACCGGCTAACCTTGTCCGATGGTACAGTTGTATATCTTAATTCTGCAAGTAAACTGACATTTCCTGCAGCTTTTGTCGGAGATGAACGACGGGTATTTCTGGAAGGGGAAGGTTATTTTGAAGTGGAGAGTGATAAACAGCATCCTTTCCGGGTGGAAGTGAATGGTACTATTGTCGAAGCTGTAGGGACAATTTTTAATATCAATGCTTATCCTGAAAAAGACGGAGTAGAAGCCACTTTGGTATCTGGTAAAGTGAATGTTGAAAACGGACAAGACCGGGTGTCTCTGATCCCCGGACAACAGGCCCGTTGTGGGATGAAGAATATTGAGGTTTGTGAGGTTGATACCCGGGAATACATCAGTTGGAAGAATGGAATGTTTATTTTCAATGAGATGACTTTGGAGAATATCATGGTGCAGATGCAACGTTGGTATGGGCTTGATGTCTTTTTCCAGAATGAAAGTGCTAAATCTCATGCTTTCAAAGGAATGATTGACAAGCACTTGTCACCCCAGGAAGTTTTCCGTATCATAGAAAAAACTGCAAATGTACGGTTTGAGATGAAAGGGAATACGGTGGTCATTGAGTAAGAACAAAAAAAAGTCCTTATTTCGGGCATAAAATTTCCGGAAAAAGTGAAAGCGAACTGATGTAAATTGAATTAAATGAGAGTAAAATTCAGGCTTGAGAAAACAGAAAATGGAATCTGTAAAATTTGCAGTAAATATTTAGTAATTAAAAGATAAAAATAGTGTAAGATGATAAAAAACAGAAATGAGTGATCGGGAATTTGTGGTTTCTACCCGATTTTATTTGAATTCATTTGATTTCACTCAATTCAACTTAAATAAAGGACCCTTTTTTAATCAAAATAAAAACCGGCGATTGCTGGACACAATCACCGGAAGATAACGTCCCGTTACTCTTTGGACGGAAATAACGGGAGATGTTGGATTTCAAATACAAACTTATGAAAAAAAAACAATTTTTTGTTGTACATCAGCGGCAATTGCCCCAAAAAACATTGCGTGTTATGAAATTAACGCTGATTTTGTGTTTGGTATTTCTAATCAAAGTAAATGCCAGAGGTTTTTCACAGGATATCCGGGTTTCGCTCGATTGTCAGAATGAGCGACTGGGAGATGTCTTTAAGGAGCTGGAAAAGCAGACCAATTATTTTTTCTTTTTCAATGTTAAAAGCATAGATACTGAAAAGAGAGTTTCCCTGTCTTTCAAAGAAGAAGAACTTGAACGTGCCTTGAAGAGAATTGTAGGCGATCGTTATCAGTATGAACTTTCTGGCAATCTGATCATTGTTACAGAAAGTAAATTGGGTACTCCCACAACTCCTCAGGCTCAGAAGAGGAAAATTACGGGAACTGTCAAGGATAAAAAGGGAGAGCCTTTACCGGGAGTGAATGTATTGGTGAAAGGAACATCTGTTGGAGTCGCTACTGATATCAATGGTAAATTTATAATTGAGAGCCCTGTGGTGAAGTCGCCTGTATTGGTTTTCTCATTTGTGGGAATGTTGAATAAAGAGGTGACTGTAAGTTCGGATGCTCCGCTGAATGTGGTGCTGGAAGACGAAGAAAAGGTGTTGGATGATGTTATTGTAACCGGTTACCGGAGTATCAGTAAGACTACCTTTACCGGTTCTTCAACTAAATTGCAGCAGGATGACATCAAACTGAAGGGGGTAATGGATGTCAGCCGTATGCTGGAAGGGGCTGTCGCTGGTGTGAGTATACAGAATGTGTCCGGAACTTTTGGTGCTGCCCCGAAAGTGCGTGTGCGTGGTGCTACCTCTTTGTCGGGTGAGAATAAGCCTTTGTGGGTGATTGACGGGATTGTACATGAAGACATTGTAAGTGTTAGTAATGATGATTTGACCAGTGGCGATCCTACGACCTTATTGGGATCGGCAGTGGCAGGTTTAAATGCCAATGATATTGAAAGTATTGATATCTTGAAAGATGCTGCTGCGACAGCGCTTTATGGAGCCCGGGCTATGAATGGGGTGGTGGTGGTAACTACCCGGCGGGGGGCTGAAGGGCGCCCTGTTTTCCGCTATTCCGGAAATTTTACCGTGCAACTTCGTCCTACTTATGCTGATTATGACATTATGAATTCCGGTGATCAGATGTCTGTATATGCTGAGCTTGAAAGAAAAGGGTTTTTGAATTCGGACTTGGTGAATGCGTCGAATTCCGGAGTGTATGGAAAAATGTATAAAATGATTAATTCCTTTGATCCGGAAACCGGAAAGTTTCAGTTGGAAAATACCCGGGAAGCCAGGAATGCATTTTTGAGACACTATGCCAATGCCAATACTGACTGGTTTAAAATTTTATTCCGGAATTCGCTGCAACAGGAGCATTCTATCAGCATTTCAGGAGGTAGCCAGCGTAGCCGTTCATATGCCTCTCTGAGTTTCCTGAATGATGAGGGCTGGACTGTGGCTGATAAGGTGAGACGTTATACCGCAAATCTTCGCAATAATTATAAATTGGCTGAAAATTTGGATTTAGGCGTACAATTGATAGGGTCACTACGGGATCAGAAAGCTCCGGGATCTTTGTCCCGCCGGAGTAATACGGTGGAAGGCTCCTATGACCGGGATTTCGATATTAATCCATTTAGCTATGCTTTAAATACCAGCCGTGTGCTCACCTGTTTTGATGAGGCTGGAAATCCGGAATTTTTTACCCGGAATTATGCCCCTTTCAATATTATCAATGAATTGCAGAACAACTCCATCCATTTGAAAATGGTGGATGTAAAGGCACAATTGGAATTAGGTTGGGAAATCATTAAAGGACTCCGCTATGAGTTTATGGGAGCTGTGCGTTATGTAAAATCCGACCGGGAACATATGATTACTGAAAATTCGAATATGGCAGAAGCCTACCGGGCTGATTATACTTCAACCATCCGTGCTAAAAATAAATTTTTATACAAAGATCCTGAACATCCGGAAGCAGAAGCCATATCTGTATTACCCTATGGTGGTTTTTATAACCGGTCCGAAGATCAGTTAACCAGTTATGATGTCCGCAACTCTTTTAAATACAATAAAAAATTCGGCTTGCACGATCTGAATATGATTGCGGGTGTGCAGGTGAAATATGCTGACCGCCAGAAGTTTTCAAATACCGGTTACGGTTATCAATACAATGAAGGAGGGAAAGTCACTGTGGATTACAGGATTATGAAAATGATGATCGAAAGTAATTTTGATTATTATGGAATGGGAACTACCCGTGACCGTTTTGCTGCATTCTATTTTAATGCCGATTATGGTTTTGATTCCCGTTATATTTTTTCCGGAACAGTCCGGTATGACGGAACAAATGCTTTGGGAAGCAATCGTAGTGCCCGTTGGTTACCGACTTGGAATGTTAGTGCCAAATGGAATATCAGTAATGAACATTTCATGGAATCTACCGAATGGATCGATCAATTGTCGTTGCGTGGATCTTATGGCTTGACTGCTTCTATGAATTCTTCCGCTTCTGCTTCTGCTAAGTTTGTCAATGAAAATACCAAACGTCCTTATGGTAATGAGATCGAATCGGTAATTACTCTGGAAGCACTTGAAAACTCTGAATTAACGTGGGAAAAGGGACATGTGCTCAACTTGGGTATTGATATCGGTTTGTTTAACCGGCGTCTGGATGTAATCTTTGACTATTGGAGAAGAAATAGTTTCGATTTGATTGCCTCTTTGAAGAATTCAGCTATCGGAGGTACGCTTTATAAATATGCCAATTATGCCGATATGGAATCCCGGGGTTATGATTTGGCTATCGGTATTACCCCTATCCGTACAAAAAACTGGAATTGGAAATCAAACCTGACCTTGGGGTATACGACAACCAAAATTACAAACTCCAAGAACATGCCTTCTATTTATAATATGATCAATGCCAGTGGTGGGAACCGCGAAGGATATCCCGTGGGGAGCTTGTTTTCTATTCAGTATAAGGGATTGGAGCACGATACAGGCGTTCCTCTGTTTATCAATGAGAGCGGAGTGATTGCTAATTCAGTTTATTTCCAGAGTACAAATCTGGATTATCTGAAGTATGAGGGACCGATTGATCCGGAGTATACCGGAGGATGGTCGAATACATTCCGTTGGAAAGATCTTTCATTGAATGTGTTCCTCACTTTCCAAGCCGGCAATAAAATCCGTCTGGCTCCGGCATTTAAGACCAGCTATAGCGAACTGGACGCAATGTCGAGTGTCTTTTTTGACCGTTGGATGCAACCCGGGGATGAAAAATATACCAACGTGCCTTCTATTGTCGATGTGTTAACAGCTGACGGTTTTAAAAGTAAATACCCTTATAATTCTTATAACTACTCAACGGAACGGGTGGCTAAAGGTGACTTTATACGTCTGAAAACTATTTCGCTGACCTATAAAGTTCCTAAACATTATTTGCAGAGAACTAAAGTTCTGAGTGATGTGTCCCTAACTGTTGCCGGTTCTAATCTTTGGTTGATTTATGCAGATAAAAAGCTGAACGGACAGGATCCTGAGTTTTATAATACCGGAGGTGTGGCTCAGCCACTTTCCCGTCAGTTTACGATTGCCTTGAATATTGGTTTTTAAATGATATGATTATGAAGAAATACTTTAGAAATATAGCGGTTGGGGGATTGGTACTATTAACTGGTTGTAACAATTTCCTGGATGTGGTTCCCGATGACCGGACAGAGATCAATACTACCGAAAAGTTGGCAAAACTGGTAGCCGATGCTTATCCTAAAGCTTCCTATGCTGCCATGCTGAATTCCCGTGTAGATTTTGTGACTGATAAAGGTTCTGGTAAACAAGAAAATAATTCGAATACAGATCCTTTTTTCTGGCGGGATGTAGAGGATGAGACTCAGGATACTCCAACCTGGTTCTGGAGAAAGTTTTACTACAGTATCGCTGAAGTGAATCATGCCCTGAAAGCTGCAGAAGAAATGGGGGCTCCGAAAGAGCAGGAACCCTATATCGCTGAAGCAAAAATGATCCGTTCGTTTTCGCATTTTATGCTGGTGTCTTTGTTTGCTAAGTTCTATGATAAAGATAGTGACAATAGTAGTCCCGGTGTTCCTTATGTAACGGAACCGGAAACAGTGGCTTTAGCGAAATATGACCGTGAAACTGTAGCTAAAACTTACGAAAAAATTGAAAAAGATCTGATTGAATCCATTGATAAATTGGGATCAGATGCGATTTATACCGTTCCCCGGTATCATTTTACCCGGGCTGCTGCCAATGCTTATGCTTCGCGTTTTTATCTTTATAAAGGAAATTGGGGAAAAGTAATTACTTATGCCAGTAAAGTGTTCCCTATGCCATCCGTATTTGTCGGCCAGGAAGGGGCGAAAAATGTTTCGGATAGAGATAATGCAAATATTTATGCAAAAAATAATTTCCAGCCTTGGTTAACTACCTATGCTGTGGCGCCTGGTTCCAGTGATGTGAAAATAGCCTATACCAAGTCGGATAATACCTCTAACCTGTTGTTGACGGAAATGTCATCCCGGATGTCCCGCTATGCCAATACCTGGAGATATGGTTGTGTGAAATCGGATTTGGAACAGACGCTGACCAGTTCGACTCTGAATGTGACAGGAGGTCAATGGGCTTATCGCAACTGGTATAGTGGGGATAACTATTATGTACCCAAATATTATGAATTGTTTATCAAGACAGATATTAACGCTTCCTCCGGGATAATTTATACGATCTTCCCGACTTTCCGGAACGAAGAGGTGTTACTGAACCGGGCGGAAGCTTATGTAATGCTGGAGGATTATGAGAAGGCACTTGCAGATCTGAATATTTTCTGCCGGCAGAGGATCAAGAATTATAATGAAGAAAAGCATGTGATTACAGAACAGACTGTAGTTAAATTTTATAATGCGACTTTGTCAAACGAAGATCATTTTATGAAAAAATATAATGCTTATGGTTCTGCTTCCTGGAGCGATGTGAAAAAAGCATTGATTCTTTGTATACTCGATTTCCGTCGTAATGAATTTATGTGGGAAGGACTCCGTTGGTGGGATATGATGCGCTATCGGATTCCTATCACCCATACTACGAAAGAGGGCGACAGTAATACCCTTTATCCGGGCGATGACCGTTGGTTGTTGCAGTTGCCTGAAACTGCTGAACTGGCAGATGTACAGTTAAATCCCCGAAGTAATTTTCTGAGTAGACAATGGTAAATGAGAAAGATGTTATGAGAAAACTAAAATATTTTGCCGGCATAGCCGCAGCTCTGATGCTGTGGGGGTGTTCTGAAGACAAATTTGTGCCCGACCAGTATTTGAATGGTTTGGGAGGCGATGAGTATGTTCTGAATGAAATCGACGAGTGGATTATCGATAATTATACGCGTCCTTACAATATGGAAGTGAAATATCGCTGGGATCAGTCGGAGCTTGACCTGAACCGTACATTGGTACCGATTAAAGAAGAATTGGTGGTTTCTGTTATGAAAGTGGTGCAGGAGATCTGGATTAAACCTTATGAACAATTGGCTGGAGCCAATTTCATCCGTTCCTATTCACCTAAAAAATATGTACTCGTGGGTAGTCCGAAATATAATCCGAATACCGGGACTATCACTTTGGGTGAAGCTGAAGGAGGAAGAAAGATTGTGCTGTACCGTCTGAATTGGTTCGATCTGAAAGACCGCGATTTGATTCAGCAGATCATGAAAACCGTCCATCATGAATTTGGGCATACTTTGCACCAAACGATTTTGTACCCCGAAGAGTTTAAAAACATTACCCCGGGTGGATATACGACTTCCTGGAACAATATGAGTGAAGAGGAAGCCTTGAAACTGGGATATGTCAGCAGTTATGCCTGTGCCGGGCCTGATGAGGATTTCGTAGAAATGATCGCGCGGATTGCAGTATTTGGGCCGGAATGGTATGAGAAAAAAGTGGCCCGGGCTAAAGAATTGTATCTGAATGCGACTTCAGCTTTAGATTTCGCATATGATCCTTCCGAAGCTCTCCGGCAGAAGGAAACAATTGTGGTAAGCTATCTGAAAGATATCTGGGGAATCAATTTCTACGATCAGGATGGAGAAAAGGGATTGGTTACTCTGGTTCAGGAAGCAATCGACTATGTGACAAGTGATGATTATAAACAGTAAATTTTATCCCTATGAACAGATATCTTTTTTTCTTCATTATAGTCCTGTTTATTGGTTGTGATAAAACAGAGGACAATATTTTTACCCAGACTCCTGACGAAAGGTTAAAAGCAACTGCCGATGAATACCGGGAAGCCTTATTTTCTGCACCTAACGGATGGTTTCTGGCTGTGGATACAAAGAAAGACGGAGCTTACCGGCTGTGGATGTCGTTTGAAGAGAATGAACGGGTAGGTATGCTTTCTGATATGGATGCAACTTTCAGCAAAGCCGGGGAGACTTCTGTTGTTCCCTGTATTTCTTCGTGGCGTTTGAAAGCTTTGCTAGCTCCTTCCTTGATATTCGATACCTATAGTTATTTACATATTTTGGCGGATCCTCAGGGGGCGAATAACGGAGGAAGTAATTCTGAGGGGTTGATTTCCGATTTTGAATTCCGGATCGTAGATACTGATAATGGAGGAATTAATCTGATTGGGAATTATAATGGTCGTCTGGCACGGATGGACCGGGCTACTCCCGAAGAGGCAGAGAAAGTTGTACAGGGAGGATTGAAAAAAGTGATTGAACATCATGATGAATTCCTGAATTCCAATAAATTTCCGACGGTTGAAGTCGATGGGAAAAGATACCTGATGCGTCCGAATTTCAGGAAAACGGAGTTTGCTTATGTAGATGAAGAGGGGGTATTGACAGAGCTTGCTGTCGGTTCCTATCTGGATTTTCAGGGAATAACCCAGGAAAATGCGCAAAGTAATGTTTATTTCTTTGAACCTGCAGAAATTAATGGTATGAAAGTGGATGGTATGAAATGGATAGGAAATAAATATCAGGTTGAAATTAATGATAAAACTTATGAATTGGTAGATAATCTGGTTCCCCCCTATCCATTGAATTTTGGTTATAATCAGACCTTTTCCCAATTGTATATGAATCCTTCAGCTATGGTGGGTACTTTAACAGATCCTTTTATGAGTGAAGTGTATACTCCGGCTTATAATCGTTTGAATGGCAGGACACGTGCTATTCAGGAAATGTATTGTAAGTTTGTGATGAATGCGACTATCGGTAAGCCTGTTATGGAATTGGGTATCACATATTTAAATACTTCCACGCAGAAAAGTTTTACTGCAAAATGGCAATATCCCTATACTTTGAATGAGGATGGTACGATAACATTTACGGATCGCGAACAGACAGGGTCAACGAATGAATTTTACTACGAAATGTATATGAAAGAATTGCCGGATTTCTTTTGTAGTTTAGAATATTCACATTACGATACAGGTGAAAGCTGGGCAAATGTAGAGAAATCTAAAATCATTCCTCATACTTTTAAGATTGATTGGGCTGAAAACAAGACTCAGGGATTAACAGGGAATATCGGTGGTATGTTCCGGGCTGACCGGGAGGAAATGTATCTTGCCGGGCAGTTAAAGCAATAGTAAAATATTTATAAAATGACATGTTATGGAAAAATATAGATTTTTGTGGTCATTGCTACTGGTCAGTTTGTCAAGCATCCTGTTTTCTTGTTCAGATGATGATGAAGTGACCGGTCCGCTGACAATAAAGACCGGATTATTAAAAGAGATTGGTTATACAACGGCTGTTTGTGGAGGGGAGATCAGCGGGGGAAGTGGGATTGGTAATCGTGGAGTGTGTTGGTCAACTGATGTCCAACCGACTGTCAAAGACAAACATACCACTGATGGCAGCGGACGTGGTGAATTCCGGAGTGAGATAACCGGATTGACCGAAGGTGTACAGTATTATGTCCGGGCTTGGGTGGAAACAAGCGATGGTGTTAAATATGGGGAAGAAAAAACCTGTGTAACATTGGCTCATGGACGGCCTACGATGTTACTGATGGGGATAAATAATATAAAGGAGACCTCGGCAGAAGTACAGGCTCAGGTGTTTACGGACGGAGGGGTGGACATAACAGAAAGAGGTGTCGTTTATCGTTTGCAATCAGCTGGAACAGATGAACCTGCTTTGGAAAATGCGACGAAACTGAAGGTTGAAGGGAAAACAGGACTTTTGGAAGGTATCTTAAACGGATTGACCGATAATGAAACTTACATTTGCCGGGCATATGTCGTTTATGCAGAGGGGACAATCTATACGAAAAGTGAGACCTTTACCACTGAAAAATACACAGCACCGAAAGCAGAGATAGAGGAGGTAAAAGATATTACCAATACTGCATTTACAGTTACGGTGAATATAGCTTCCGGTACTCCTCTGCCTGTGCTGGAATATGGTGTAGTTTGGGGGATTAAGTCAGGACCGACGATCGAGAACAATAAGCTGAAACTGGGAGAAGGAGATGGACAGACTTCGACGACTGTCGGCGAGTTGCAGGAAGGTTCTGTATATTATGTACGGCCTTATGCCGTAAATAAAAACGGAATCACTTATGGTGAAGAAGAAGTAGTCGCAACTTTAAGTTATAAAGCGGCTATTACAACCCGGATGACTGCGTATGTTACTGCCCACCGGGCTTATGTCGGAGGTGAGATCCTGAATACAGGTGTTTTGAATGCAGCCGTAACAGAAGCCGGCGTTTGTTGGGGAATGGCTGAGCATCCGACAATTGCTGATAATAAATTGAAAGCAGAGGGTATTGGAAATGATCACACCGAATTCGATTCATTGATGCTTTTTCCTTTAAAACCGGAGACAAAGTATTATGTTCGTACGTATGTTATAAATGAATATGGAACTAATTATGGGGATGAGTACTCTTTTACTACCCGTGAACCGGTGGCTGATTTTTTCAAGGCAGAAGGCAGTAGTGGGGATAATCCTGTGTTTAACGGCTTAAATCTTACTTCCACCTATCCGGGAGGAATCGCTTCCGGAGATCAACAGGATGCTTATGAAAGATTGAGCAATATTCTGACTACTTATGGTAAACGCGTCCTGACGGCTTACCGGATTTATCTGGTCCCGGATAAAAGCCAGCAACCTCGTTATATCTATACTACCATTCAATATCAGAATAGTGCCGGAAATGCATATGTGGGGATATGGCGGGATAAGATAGATTGGGATGCTGATTATGTATACACGGTATCTCATCATCAGAGTAACGGAAATAATGCGACGAATATTTACAACAGTGCTGTGAAAAATGGACAGGAAGAAGATTTATTGCGGAGTGTGGATTATTTGAGCCAAAGTCCTTTTGTTATAGATTGGGATAATGAAAATTCTACTACAATAAATAGTGCTTTCTACATTATTCCGATTAAATATCCGGATAAGTTTAAACGTATGGGCGTATTCCGCTATACGAGCTTAACACCGGCTGAGGACTGGTGGTAAAAAAAAGCCCCGACCGGGGCTTTTTTTAATCTTCTACGCTGGTAATACGTTTACTTTGGCGTTTCCGTTCTGTTTCATCGAGGATGATTTTACGTAAACGCATGGAATGAGGGGTTACCTCAACATATTCATCTTCCTGTATGTATTCCAATGCTTCTTCCAGACTGAATTTAATAGGGGGAGCTATGTTTACTTTGTCATCTGACCCACTGGCGCGCATATTGGTCAGTTTTTTAGATTTGCATACATTGATCACGATATCGTCCGGACGGGTACTTTCACCGATCACCTGGCCGGCATACACTGTTTCGCCCGGTTCGATAAAGAATTTCCCTCTATCCTGCAATTTGTTGATAGCATAAGCAAAAGTATCTCCCGTTTCCATAGCGATCAACGAACCGTTGATCCGCATTTCGATATCTCCTTTATAAGGTTCGAATCCTTTCAGACGGTGTGCAATGATGGCTTCTCCTGCCGAAGCCGTCAGCAAATTGCTACGCAAACCGATGATTCCGCGTGAAGGAATGTCGAAATCCAGGTGAACACGGTCGTCGCGGGTTTCCATATTGTTGAGGACTCCTTTTCGCTTCGTAACCATTTCGATGGCTTTCCCCGAAAATTCTTCCGGGATATCGATCGTCAGTTCTTCTATCGGTTCGCATTTCTGACCGTCGATTTCTTTAATGATTACCTTCGGCTGTCCCACCTGAAGCTCATAGCCTTCCCGCCGCATCGTTTCGATCAAAACACTCAAATGCAATACACCACGGCCGTAAACGATGAATGAATCCGCGCTTAATCCCGGTTCTACCCGCAGGGCCAGGTTCTTTTCCAGCTCTCTGTCCAGCCGTTCCTTGATGTGGCGTGAAGTGACGTATTTACCGTCTTTACCGAAGAAGGGCGAGTTATTGATCGTAAACAACATACTCATCGTCGGCTCGTCGATAGCGATCGGGGTCAGGGCTTCCGGATTTTCAAAATCGGCGATAGTATCTCCGATCTCAAATCCTTCGATACCTACGATAGCACATATTTCTCCGGCCTCTACTTCCTCTACCTTTTGTTTTTCCAGTCCCTCGAACAACATCAAATCTTTGATCCGGCTTTTGATCTGTGTCACCCCGTCTCGTTTGCAAAGGGTGACCGGCATACCGGATTTCAGTTTTCCCCGGGTCAGTTTACCGATAGCGATCCGCCCGATATAAGAGGAATATTCCAATGAAGTGATCATCATCTGAGGAGTTCCTTCGGTTGCTTCGGGTTCGGGGATATCTTCGATGATTGCGTCCAAAAGGGCGGTAATATCTTCTGTTTTGTTTTTCCAGTCCGTCGACATCCAGCCTTGTTTGGCACTTCCGTAAATCGTTTTAAAATCCAGTTGTTCTTCACTGGCTCCCAGGGAGAACATCAGATCGAAGACCTCTTCCTGCACTTCGTCCGGTCGGCAGTTCGGCTTATCCACCTTATTTACCACCACGATAGCTTTCTTGCCTAATCCCAACGCTTTCTGCAATACAAAGCGGGTTTGGGGCATCGTGCCCTCGAAAGCATCCACCAGTAACAATACGCCGTCGGCCATGTTCAATACACGTTCCACCTCTCCGCCGAAATCCGAGTGGCCCGGAGTGTCTATAATGTTTATCTTATAGTCTTTATAATGAACAGAAACGTTTTTTGCCAGGATAGTAATTCCCCGTTCACGTTCTTGATCATTATTATCCAGAATTAAATCTCCACTTTGTTTTTCGTTTTCTCTGAATTGTTTGCCCTGCAAAATCATTTTATCCACGAGGGTTGTTTTTCCGTGGTCGACGTGCGCAATAATGGCAATGTTTCTTAATTTCCGCATTTGTGTATCTATAATTTTAGGGGGACAAAAATACAATAAATTATTGACAATGAAAATAGTGGAGGTGAAAATGCGGATAAATCGTTGAAAACGTGGGAGAAGTTGTATACGGACCGGGCCTGATATGGTTATGTCAGGGGCGGTAGAAAAGAAAAACACCGGCTCGGCGGCCGGTGTTTGATAGGCATTTATTTTACCGTATTGGCACTTCCCAGTACATCTGTCAGTTTGTGTTTATACAGTTCTCTCAGTGAGTCACGGGCCGGGCCCAGGTATTTCCGCGGGTCGAATTCGGCCGGTTTGGTAGCGAAAATTTCACGCACAGCAGCAGTCATCGCTAAACGGCCGTCGGAGTCGATGTTGATTTTACAAACAGCCGATTTAGCCGCTTCCCGTAACTGATCTTCCGGGATACCGATTGCGTCTTTCAGGGCACCGCCGTATTTGTTGATGATAGCCACTTTGTCCTGAGGTACGGATGAAGATCCATGCAGTACGATAGGGAAACCCGGGATACGTTTTTCAATTTCCTTCAGAATATCGAAACGTAATGGAGGAGGAACCAATACGCCGTCGGCATTCCGTGTACATTGTTCCGGTTTGAACTTATTCGCTCCGTGGGAAGTTCCGATAGAGATAGCCAGTGAGTCTACCCCTGTCTTTTTAACGAAATCTTCTACTTCTTCAGGACGGGTATAAGTGTGGTGTTCGGCAGACACTTCGTCTTCTACGCCGGCCAGTACACCGAGTTCTCCTTCTACGGTTACATCGAACTGATGAGCATATTCCACCACTTTTTTGGTCAGCGCTACGTTTTCATCATACGGAAGATGTGAGCCGTCGATCATGACTGAAGAAAAGCCCATGTCGATACAACTTTTGCAAAGCTCGAAGCTGTCACCGTGATCCAAATGTAAGGTAATCGGAATATTTAAACCCAGCTCTTTAGCATATTCTACAGCCCCTTGAGCCATATAACGAAGCAGGGTCTGGTTGGCATATTTACGGGCACCACTGGAAACCTGAAGGATTACCGGTGATTTACATTCGACAGCTGCCTGGATAATGGCCTGCATCTGTTCCATGTTGTTAAAGTTAAAGGCTGCAATTGCATATTTCCCTGCCATTGCATTTTTAAACATTTCTCTGGTATTCACCAGTCCTAAATCTTTGTAGTTGACCATAACTTATATATTAAAAATTGTATTTTGCTTCAAATGTAGAAAATTATCCACAAAGTATCAATCGGGTATTGAAAAGTTTTAACAAATAATCGTCGTACACGATAGCGGAAAATTATGGGAACAGATTCCTGATTATGAAAATTACGATTATCGGAGCCGGAAATATCGGCGGGGCTATCGCCCGGGGATTAGTAAGGGGAGGCGTGTTCAATGCTTCGGATATTACTTGTACGGATTTGATGCAGGCGAATCTCGACCGTTTATTATCGGCAGATGCTTGTTTTAACGTATCACAGGATAATCCGACGGCTATTCAGGGAGCCGATTTAGTAGTTATCGCGGTAAAACCCTGGCGCGTGGAGGCTGTGATCGACGAGATCCGGGGTGCACTCGATTATGAAAGACAATCGGTCGTTTCCGTCGCTGCCGGAATTCCTTTCGAGCGGTTATTGCGTTATTTTACGAAAGATGCAGTTACAAGGTATTTACCATGTAGTTAGTATGTATCAACTCCAATTCAATTCCAATTCTTCTCCAATTTAACATCAATTTTAATCGGTATTGAATTGAAAATATATTGGAAATTTAAACTTTTTTTATCATATTATTAACCTTGAAACTAAATATAAACATCATGGCAAGGGTAATTTCTTCAAAGCTCAGGCATATTTCCGGACGCATAGGAAACCATATCTTTTAGGGACTTTATTTCAGTGTGCTACCTTTACACCAAAGCAAAGAAACGGCGGAAGTATACTTTGCACTTTCTGAAGAATGGAAGAATACTTCTTTTCATATATACGCTTTCGCCGTAAATGCACGTGCCACATGTTTACCTTAAAGGTACGTTTATGAGTGTAAATAAACTACCTTTAGAAATATATTCGACTGACAATTGGCAATATTTGGGAAAATTCCTTTCTCAGGGCAGAGGCCCTGATGAGTTCCTATCTGTGCAATTTTCTCAGGATTATTTTGTTTTTAGATGACAATCTTCCAGTGATATGAAAACCAATTTTTCTTTGTCTTATCAACCTCCCATCGATATTTTTGAGACAGCCCGTTTGCCGGAATCAGATTTTATTCTGTATTATTCGTCATTACAAGTTTCTTCGGAATATATCTACGCGCTTTATGTTAATAAGAAAGATAATTTATTTTCTCATGCGGAAGGAGAGACTGAAATTCACGTATTCAATTGGGAAGGAGCACCTATAGCTAAAATCCGGATTCCCGACAATATTATTTATTTTGCAGTGGATGAAAAACATCGTTATATATACGGATTAAAAGGTAACGAGGAATTATATCGGTATAAATTTGAAATTTAAATCTATTTTTATCTCTGCAGAGTAACTATTTTTCAATTGGACTCACTTCCCTGGGGGAAAGTAAACATTGCAGAAAAAAGGTTGCGACAACCCTTATCCAGTACTGCTTTCTTTAGATTAGACCCCGATCATTATTTAACAACTTATAATGCATATAGTCGTTTTGCTTTATACGATAAAGACCTGAACCTGGTCGATTCCTGTACTTACTATTCTCCAATCACCACCCAGACTACCCCGGAAAAAGTATTGGAAAATTACTATTTCTATTGTTCAGCTGTCCTCATAAAGCCGGATGGAACAAAATTCCTGAATTTTACGCATTGCGGTGCCATTCTGGAGTTTTTCAATATACAGCAAAATAAGATCACACATTCGAATACAAGTTATATTTATGAACCGACTTATGAAGCAGACGGGGTTCCTCTTTGGCGGGAAAGTATCAGAGGATGGAGGACAGTATATGCTACGGATAATTACATATATATAGCATTAAACGGAACAAAGGACATAGAGACCCGAATCGAAAAACTTTCTGTATTCGATTGGTGGGGATGCCCCATAAAACAATATGATTTAGGAGTTAATATTATGGATATTATAATCGATGAAAGTTCAAAGACAGGTTATGTCATTTATCGGGATGATGAGTATGAATATCATTTAGGGAATTTTGATTTATAGCCAACCTATTCAATCATAACTATGGTAAAGCATTTTTGTTATTTACTATTATGTAAGGCCATTCAGTAAATAGTATAAAATTAGCCAACTAATTCATAGTTAAATTATTGCGAATTAGCTGTTTTTTGTATCTTTAGGTATTCCCCCGCAAATAAGGTTTAATGGCCAAAACGGGGGAAATCCCCCAACTAAGATATGGCTAAGATACAAAATATTTCAGAAATTCACCCTACTTTGGGGTTTACAGAATTTGATATTCTGGAAAAA